>PEZG01000076.1:8386-15822 GCA_002774185.1 Candidatus Roizmanbacteria bacterium CG09_land_8_20_14_0_10_41_9
GAAGGAAAAATAACAAAAATCTTGTTTGATTTTCCGCCTCATTGTGTTACAATGTATCCATATGGCAATTATTAAAACGGAATTTTCGTTGGCCCTAAACCAAGTAGCAACCGAGCGGGGAATCTCGCCCGATGACGTAATTAATTCCATCGAAGCTGCTGTAGTTGCCGCCTATAAAAAAGAGTATCCTGATGCATTTAACGAAGAGATGCAAGCTAAGGTGAGCAAAGACACTGGGGAAACAAAAATCATCAACAAAGGGAAAGACGTGACTCCCCCAGGATTTGGACGGATCGCTGCGCAAACTGCAAAGCAGGTCATTCTCCAAAAGATCCGTGAGGCGGAAAAGAAAATGGTTGTGAACCACTACAAATCGCAAATAGGCACAATCATTAAAGGAAGGGTCATCCGGTATGATGGATACAACGCCTATATTGACATAGGGAAAACCGAGGCGATTATCCCAAGGGAAGATCAGATAAAAAATGAACGGTATGAGGTAAATGAGAGCATGATCGTATACATAAAAGAAATCGCTGACGATAAATTTGGAAACACGCGGATTATCACTTCACGTACGGATCCGCGCCTTATTGAGGAGTTGTTCAAGCGCGAAGTTCCGGAGGTTGCGAATAAAACCGTAGAGATAAAAAAGGTGGCGAGAGAACCAGGAGAACGCGCAAAAATAGCGGTATTCAGCTCTCAAAGCGGAGTCGATCCAGTCGGAGCATGTGTCGGACAAAAAGGAGTCCGGGTGCAAACCGTTACGGACGAGCTCGGGGGAAGGGAAAAAATTGACATCATCCAATGGAACAAAGAAATAAAGCTGTTCCTTATCGCCGCCCTGTCTCCTGCCAAAATACAAAGTGTTGAGGTAGATGAAGAAGCGAAGAAAGCCAAGGTGTTTGTGGATGAAGAACAGGCGCCTCTTGCCATCGGTAAGGGAGGGATCAATGTAAACCTTGCGTCAAAACTTACTGACTGTGAAATAGACATTATTCAAAGTCCAAAAGAATCCACTTCCACTACAAATAATCCTGTTGTTGCGGAAGAACCAAAAAAAAGCAAACCACAATCATAGATTAGCATTTAGAACAAATTGTTTATTTCCATTATGGTAGCTCGCCCACCTATTGTAGCTATCTTAGGACACGTAGACCACGGGAAAACTACGCTGCTCGATTATATTCGGAAAAGTCGCCTTGCAGCAAAGGAATATGGGGGAATCACTCAAAGAATCGGTGCGTACGAAATTCGTACGGACATTAAGGGCTATAAAACGGATAGGATCACATTCATTGATACTCCCGGACATGAGGCGTTTTCTCAACTTCGTGCCCGCGGTGCACAGATTGCCGATATCGCGATCCTTCTCATCGATGCAAAAGATTCAGTGATGCCGCAGACTACCGAATCCATCTCCCACATAAAGGCCTCGGGAATCCCATTTATAGTCGTAATGAACAAAATAGACCTCCCGGATGCGGATCCGGACAAAGTAAAGACAGATCTCATGAAATATGAAGTGCACGTGGAAGGTAAGGGGGGCACGATTCCTGTTGTTCCCATTTCTGCAAAAACGGGGAAAGGGATCTCAGAACTTCTTGAAACGATCCTTCTTGTTGCATCGGATCTAAACCTTACTTACGAAACTAACCATGAACCCAAAGCCTATGTTATTGAGACGAAAAAAGATAAAAGAGGGGTTGTCGCAAGCCTTATCATCAAGGATGGAACCTTGAAGATTGGAGATGTGGTATTCGTCGGAGACAGAAAAGCAAAAATCAAATCAATGCTTAATGATCAAGGTACTCAGATAAGACAGGTTTTTCCTTCTACCCCTTTTGAACTACTGGGATTCGAAGAAATGCCGGAGGTAGGGACGAGTATCTCGAAAACCCCATCGGAAAAAAAAGAGAGTCAGATATTGAGTACGGAACCAAAACGCATCGATGAGGCTTCTTTCCTTCAACCAAAAACAGAACAAAAAAAGTTGTCCCTCATCATCAAGGCGGATTCCCAAGGAACTCTGGATGCGGTTTACAACTCCCTTGTCAAAAACGAAAATATCAAAATTGTCTTAAGCGCAGTGGGAGACATCCATAAATCCGATATTTTCCTTGCCAAAACAACAAAATCCATCGTTATCGGGTTCTCAGCGGGGGTAGCTCCAGAAGTCGCGAGTTTGGCAAAACAGGAAAAAATCATTATTAAGACCTACCAAGTGATTTATGAGCTCCTGGATGAATTGCGCGAGGTGGCGCAGTTACTGAAAGAAAAGGAAACCAAGGAACGAAATCTAAAAGGCGAAGCTAAAATTCTTGCGAGCTTCATTATTGAAAAGGAAAAAATATATGGGGTTAAGGTGACGAAGGGCAAGATCAACCTTAGCGACGAACTTGAGGTACATCGTCAAAACAAGCCTATAGGGAAAACACGCATCGTTTCACTCAAAATACGGGCAAAATCGGTATCTGAAATCAAAAAGGACCAGGAGGCCGGGATGCTTTTCGACTCCCAGCTTGACTTTCGAATAGGAGATGTGGTAAAATCTATCCTATAATATTATGAATGGAGCTTTAAATCCGTTTGGCCGAGCATACGAAATCATCCGAAAAAGCACGTCCGGAGCTATCCTTTTACCGCAGAATCCTTCCATAGATGCAACACTCGCCGCGATCTCTCTTGCAGATGTTATTAATACCATGGTTCCCAGTAAACATATATCTATCGCGTGTGAGAATCCTCCGAAAAACGATCTCATTAGTCCCGACAGGATACAAACCGCAATCACAACAAAAGGGAATAATCTCATCATTTCATTTCCCTACACGGATGGATCCATAGATAAGGTTGACTACAATATTCAAGGGAACTCATTCAATCTGGTAATTATTCCCCGATCAGAATCTTCCAAGCTAAATCCAGAACAGGTGAGGTTTTCCTATACCGGGGGAACCGTGGATTTCATTATCACGATGGATGCTCCAACACTGAACAGTCTTGGTTCGATCTATCTTGATAATCAACAAATGTTCCAGGGAAAAGAGATCATTAATATTGACCGCCACTTAACGAATGCCATGTTTGGTTCCGTTAATGTTGTCGACAAGGCTTCCTCATCTTTAAGCGAGATGGTATTCAAGTTACTCTCCGGTCTTCCTGAGGTGGAAATCAATAGGGAAACCGCCTCAAGCCTCTACGCTGGAATTTCTGCGGCGACTAATACATTCTCCTCATATTCGGTAAACGCAGACACATTTGAAATCGCCTCAAAACTCTTAAGACTGGGAGCGGTAAAAAAAAGACTCGCCTCCCTTCAACCTCTTGCACCCAAGACACCACTCAACGCGTTCGACTCTCCGAAACCTGCACCTGTACAGGAAGCAGATCAAACTCCCCAAGACTGGCTAAAGCCGAAGATTTTCCGTGGGGGCGGGCTCATCTAACAAGGGAGTATCTTCGCGGGATTCTTCTAGCCTAATTTTATCAATGGATTTCATTAGCTTAGACGTCCGAGTCCTATCTACTTCATCGTATTTGTCCGATAAGGATTTAATTCTTGCGCCGATCGTTTCAAATTCCTGGTTATATTTTTCGAATTCGATCTCAAAATTTTTGATATGTCCGATTATCTTCTGCACGTTTTTCTGATACCGGAAATTATCATAGGCTTGACGAACCAATCTTAGAATCGCAGTGAAACCAAAGGGACCTGCGAATACAACTTTCTGTCTCATAGCTTCAGTCCAAACATCGTTCATCTTGTCATAAATATAAGAGAATATCATTTCATTGGGGATAAACAGGATGACAAAATCTACCGTATTGTCTTGCGCGTTGATATATTCACGACTTACAACTTGTTTAATTTTTCTTTTTACGTCTTCCTTAAACGCATTCATATGCTCTTCCTTGGCGGTTTTTCCTTCCGACTCCGCAACTTTTTGCAGGTTGGCATACGGGAATTTCGAATCCACGTTAATCTTCACCCGGTTTGGTAAAAAAATAGTGAAATCTGGACGCGTTTCCGAGTCTTTTTGTTTTTTGTTGAACTCGTAGTCTACTCCCCGTACAAAACCTGTCATTTTCAATAAATCGTCCGCAACCTGTTCTCCAAACTGACCTCTCAGTTGGTTGTTGGATAATACTTTTTTTAAATTCTCCGTACTGGTTGACAACTGCTCCGTCACTCTCCGCTGATTCTCAAGTTCCTGTTTCAACTCGCTAAATGAACCTACCCGTTCTTTTTCTGACGCGTGGAGTTTGTCACTGGTGCGCCTTAATTCGTCATAGATCTGTTTTACGGCTTTTTCGATCGCTTCCTTTTTGTTCTGTAGGTCGCTTTCCGCGACCTTTCTTCCTTCGTTGTTAGTCAAAACAAGTTGCTGTATGACCTTTGGTAAAAGCAGGCTTACAACGAGATAAGCGACGACTCCTCCCATAAGAACCCCTGCGATGATATAAATAACCATAGGTTAATTCTACCACTTTCAATCCTTGAGATGGTTTGTGTTACAATCTTGGTATGAAAATTGGTTGGGGTAAAGAAATCAAACAAGGTAAAACACTGTCTGACAATCAAATCGTCTCCCTTCTTCTAAAAAAACGCGGAGTAAAAAACCCAGTCGAGTTTTTAAATCCTGTGCATCCGAAACAAATCCGGCTGAAAGATTTTTCCCCTTTCTATGAAAAGAAATTGCAATTCTGCTTTAAGCTCCTTGAGGAGATAAAGGAAAAAGGCGAGATGATTATTGTTTACAGCGATTACGATGCGGATGGGATAACGGGTGCGGCAATCCTATGGGAAACCCTCCATTTTTTGGGATTTAACGTAATGCCATATGTCCCGCACCGCAAGCATGAAGGGTATGGCTTTTCGAAAAAAGGAATTGATGCGATAAAAAAACAGTACGATCCGCGACTTATGATTTCCGTTGACCACGGGATAACGGCTGCTGAGAAAATAACCTACGCAAAAAAATTAGGAATCTCTGTGATTGTTACAGATCATCATCTTAAGCCAGATATGCTGCCAAAGGATGCATTCGCAGTGTTTCACATCCCACAACTTTCCGGATCAGCAGTAGCATACTTTTTTGCCAAAGAAATCTTTATCCGTTTCTATAAAAAGGATAGTCTCTCACATAAGATGCTCGAGACATATTTCCAGACAGACTACCTTGCTTTAGCTACGATTGGAACGATTGCAGACATGGTCCCGCTCATCGGCCCATCTCGGAATATCGCATGGCACGGCCTTCAGGCATTTCCGTTTGTGAAACGTTATGGATTAAAACACATATTAAGAGAGGCCGGGATCGCAGGACGCAAGATCACCCCCTATGAGATCGGTTTTATGATCGCGCCAAGAATCAACGCGGTTGGTAGATTGGAACATGCGATGGATGCGCTGCGGCTTCTTTGTACAACGCAGGAAAAAAAAGCGTACGAGCTCGCAAGCCACATAGGAAACACGAACCGGGAACGCCAGGATTTGGTTGAGCAATCACTCAAAGAGGCGAAAAAGATGGTTGAATCCATAGGAAAGATTATCCCAAAACTAATCATCCTTGTCAGCGATCACTGGAATGAAGGAATCATCGGGCTTGTCGCATCAAAAATTACGGAACAATATGGGAGACCTACCATCGTCATGACTCAAGTGGATGGTTTTTTTAAAGGCTCTGCTCGTTCCATCCCTTCATTCCACATTACGGATTTTTTGCGAGATCAAAAAAAGTATCTTGTGGATGTGGGAGGACACAAACAAGCTGCAGGATTTACGATTGAAAACGCAAGGGTGAAGGAATTTATAAAAGTCGCACAAAAAAAAGCTGATAAACTCATTTCGAAAAAAGACCTTGAGAGAAAAATTGACGTGGATTTTAAATTACCGCTCTCAAGACTCTCCGTTTCTCTGGTAGAAAAAATCCAAACACTAGAACCGTTTGGGGTCGGCAATCCCCGGCCAGTTTTTTACAGCGAAGGGACATTGGTTGATGCAAAAATTATCGGAAAGATGAAAAACCATCTGAAACTCTTTGTCGCTGATTTAGATAAAAAAAGGCTTCCCATGGAATTTGTCGCTTTTTCATCGGCGGATCAATTTTTTTCTTTGAAAAAAGGAGAAAAGATGAAACTGCGCTATACGGTCGAAGTCTCCACATGGCAGGATAAGACAAGTATTACGGGAAAAATCATTCACTTTGATCAATTGGGGGAGAAGGTTTAACGCTGGGAATCGTCCCCTCAAGGAAACCTTGGATCATCGCGTCAGCGGTAACAAGAACTTTTCTTTGGGCTTTGTTACCAAGTTTGTCCCACTTTGCGACCTGTCTTTCAGCATCCGCAGGTGACACTCCTAACGCTATAAGAACTTCTTTGTATAGAGCCGATGCAGGCCTTAAAGCTTCCTTTACCCCATTTACCCCATTAAAATAGTCAAACCTACCAGGCTGGTCTGACGCAGGAGGAATAGGCGTAGTTGCAACCTTATGAATTATGTCTATGTCTATGCCTGTTTCTGTTTCAGGTAAATTCATAAGCTACAGATGTATGATAGTATAAGAGAATTATAGATTGATAAATTCTCCTTGTCAAGCATGACGAAACATAGTAAGATAAGGAAATTAGCCTCCTATGAAGCAACTTTTTATTGAAAATGTTCCAAATGAGGTCGGCCACGAAGTTGAACTGTACGGATGGGTAGATTCGCTTCGTGACCACAAAAACATAGTGTTTTTGGATCTGCGAGACACCACGGGCAAGGTGCAGATTGTGGGGACAGAGGATTTTAGGAATCTATCCCCTGAAGATGTTGTATGCGTCAAAGGAATGGTCAAGGAAAGACCCAAAAACCTCGTGAATCCGAAGATCAAAACAGGTACTGTGGAAGTGGAGGCAAAAAAATTTCGGATCCTCTCCAAAGCGCAACAGCTACCGTTTGACATCAGCAAAGCCGAACTAGGCGTTAGCCTTCCCGTACTTCTTGACTATCGCTCGCTCACCCTGAGACACCCAAAGATCGCAGCAATTTTTAGACTCCAGGAAACCGTGATCGACGCATTCCGGGAAAGCTTGAAAAAGAAAAGTTTTGTTGAGTTCCAATCCCCCGTCATCATCCCTGAGACGGCCGAAGGAGGAGCGGATGTGTTTGAGGTTAAGTACTTTGGACATAAAGCGTATCTTTCCCAAAGCCCGCAATTCTACAAACAAATAATGGTGGGAGTGTTTGACCGGGTTTTCACCGTGAATAAAACGCTGAGAGCCGAACCCTCTGTCACAACCAGACACTTAGCCGAAGTTACAACGCTGGACGCCGAATTCGGATTCATAGATTCGTGGACCGAACTCATAGAGATGGTTGAATATGTTACAAAATATGTCTTTTCAGAAATTGAGAAGAGGAATCCGGACGTCCTTGGATTGTATCA
>PEZG01000061.1:0-14650 GCA_002774185.1 Candidatus Roizmanbacteria bacterium CG09_land_8_20_14_0_10_41_9
TTCAATGAGGCCTCGCTATTCTTCATAAGTTCATCCTGGATGATTTTCGTCCCGATATTGGACGTACAGATGACAACGGTATTTTTAAATGAAATCACATGCCCCTTATTATCCGTCAACCGACCATCATCTAGTATCTGGAGAAGAATATTGAAAATATCCGGGTGAGCTTTTTCCACCTCATCAAACAAAACAACAGAGTAAGGTTTCCTTCTAACCGATTCCGTCAGCTTTCCCCCTTCCTCATACCCTATATATCCGGGAGGAGCCCCCAGAAGTTTTGCGACCTCATGCTTTTCCATGTACTCGGTCATGTCAAACCGTACCATGGCCTCTTCCTGACCGAAAAGAACATCCGCTAGGGTTTTCGCGAGCTCTGTCTTTCCAACACCTGTGGGCCCCAAAAATATGAAGCTTCCGATCGGTCGCTGGGTTGATTTTAAACCCGCCCGTCCGCGGCGAATCGCCTGGGAAACCAGGGAAACCGCCTCTTCCTGATCAATAAGCCTTTCATGCATTATTTTTTCAAGGTTTGCAAGTTTCTCCGTCTCGGATCCGGTAATTTTCGACACGGGTATTCCGGTCCAGCGTGAAACGATATCTCTAATGATGTCCGTTGACACGGCGGTTGTCGTTTGTCCTTTCTTCATGTCATACTCACCTTTTTTTTCTTTCAACCCTGACTGGATTTCGTCTATCTTGGAGCGGAGGATTCTCACCTTTACCTTGTCTCCTGAATTTTCTGACTCCTTCAATTCCTGCGCCAGCTCGCTAACTCGGGTTTCTAAGGACCGTATTTCTTCAGGAAGGGAAATCAGAGGGAGACGCACTGCGGATGCTGCCTCGTCAATGAGATCCACTGCTTTGTCAGGCAGAAATCTGTCGCCTATATACCGCTTTGAAAGTTTGACTGCCGCATCAATCGCGTCATCCGGGATACTCACCCTATGGAATGCCTCGTATTTGTCCTTGATTGCTTTTAGCATTTTGATTGCCTGCTCCTCTGTCGGCTCTGCCACGAGAACCGGTTGGAATCTGCGCTCAAGTGCCGGATCTTTTTCAATGTATTTCCGATACTCTGTCAGCGTAGTCGCACCGATCATCTGGATTTCTCCCCGAGCAAGCGCAGGTTTCAAAAAGTTTGAAGCGTCCAGAGCTCCCTCGCCAGATGAACCTGCTCCTACAATATTTTGGATCTCGTCGATGAAGAGAATGATTTGACCCTGGCTGCTTTTCACTTCCTCAATAAGATTTTTCATCCTTTCTTCGAACTCCCCTCTATGGGAAGTGCCCGCGATAACGTTCATCAGGTCAAGCTGTAGGACGCGTTTTGTCAGAAGGGGCTCCGGAACCTGTTTGGATGCAATTTTTTGTGCAAGTCCCTCAACGATTGCGGTTTTACCCACGCCTGCTTCTCCAACCAATGCGGGGTTATTCTTTGTCCTTCGGGATAGGATATGGATTACCCTCTCGATCACGTCCGATCGCTCCACAACCGGGTCCAGGAGTCCCTGAGCGGCCTTTGCCGTGAGATCGATCGTGAATTGCTCAAGAGAACTTTTCTTTTTTCCCGCTTCTTTTTGATCCCCTTCCAATCCTTCCTTTCTTCCGATGATTTTTTTGTTCAACTCTTCCTTCTTCAATCCCACTTTTGCAAGGATTCGGGCCGCCACTCCCTCTCCCTCGTCAAATAGTGTAAGGAGGATGTGCTCTGGTGAAATGAATTCGAATCCGAGCTTGCGTGCGGCAACAAGGGAGTTGTCCAAGATGCGCTTGACCCGAGGAGACAACTGCGGATTTCCCTGGAACGTCTCGGTTTTGTACACCTTTGTAAGTTCAGCCTCGATCGTTTGAGGCTGAACATTGAGTTCTGTCAACAGCGTGTAAATCTCCGTGTCCGAAAGAAGTCCGTGAAGGATGTGCTCGGAATCGACAAATTCGTTTTTTAACTCTTTTGCCTTTGCCTGAGCCGCAAGAAACACCCGATTGGAACGTTGGGTCAAATGGGTCATGAGGTCAATCTCCGCATGTTTTTTTTCATCCATTTGAGAGTTGAGCGACGTGCCCAACTGCTGACCTTTCTGAGTGGGATGAGAAGGGACCGGCGGCGCCTGCCTTTGAGGTGGAGTACCTATTCCCGAATAGGAAGAGCCTTGGGGCGGAGTACCGATCCCGTTATATGATTGAGGCTTTGAGACAGTCTGATCTGAAGGACTATAGGAAGTTAGGGGTTGGGGATTTGGGTTTGCATTATCTTCGGGTTTTTTTATAAAATCAAAGAAGTTGGCCATGAATTTATTATGGAGAAAAGTTTAAGCGTTGTCAACCCATAAACGATGAAAAAAGCCCTCATCATAGGATTAACTATTTTTTTAATTATCCTCATTTTACTGAGTCTTTTGCTGAGCATTTTTCGAAAAGACTCCTCCCAGGAAACGAGTTTAAAAATCACTCCAATCCCTACCTCTAGCCGTAAACTAACGGAAAGTTTAAGTGGAAATAAAACTATCAGTACGGTCTCACCAACAAATACAGCAAGTAAGACCGCGGGCTCAGAACTAACAAGTAAAGTGACAACGTTATCAAAAACCGACTTCCTGCTCCTGGAGGCGTTAAAAAAATCCCTCCCCTATTCATCCAGTGATTTCGACGTAGAATATTCTCCTCTTTTAAATATGTTTATCGTAACCAAAAAAACCTCTCAAACGACGGAAAAATTTAACGAATGGGCAAAAAACCATGGAATCCAGCAATTATCAGAGAATAACAATTTATTTATCTTTACCAACAAAGAAATCAATGAATACAAATCTGAGATCGAAAACACATACGAGTCCATAAAAAATTCTCAAACGAATGGATTGGATTCTACAGACACGAAAACAGGTAGCTCATCCGTCACGCCTTTTGTTGAGAATGGAAAGGCTGGAGAACCTGATGATAGTTATAAGGCCGCCTCAGATCTTCTCAAAACGATATTGCTAATGCAGTATGTTAAAACTACACCTACACCGGTTATTCCTGAAATAAGTATTCCTTATGAATCTCCCTCTATTACGAATTATCCAACGAATATTTCTCCTGTTTCAAATGCAACCTCTTCGCTTAGCGAACTATTTAATGAAATCGGCCAGAAGGTTGGAGTTCCTCCTAAAATATTAGAAGGAATTATGATGGTCGAATACCCTTCAACCTTCGATCTTTCATCCGAAGAAATTGCCTTGTATTCTACTCCAGGGAACACAATACCCGGATGCGGCCCCAATCAATGTTCGGCAGCCGGCCCTATGCAAGTAACAATCGGCATAGATAGTAATGGTTCATCTTCTTGTTCCGGTTGCTGCGGGAAGGAAACGTGTCTCTCCAGCTGTCCAAATGCATGGCTGAGCTATGGGGGCGCGGTAAATACCTATGGAGGATATTCTCATACCCCAAATCCCTGCAACTTGCGGGATAATATCTATGTGGCAGCCGCTAAGTTAAAAAGTGATAGCGGAGCGACAAGTGCGACGTCATGGACGCAAGACGAAGTATATAAAGCTGGAAAAAGATACTATGGAAGCTGCACAGCTACGCCTCCGAACTTGGGTGGATTGACATATTGCGAATATTTATGGCAATATTACACGAAAAATTCGGGGGGGACAGGATCTGGTAGCAATTCTTCAGAAAGTAATACTTACAGCAACTATACTTACTATTCGCAATGCGATGATACTTATGGAGACCTTGCCCTTCCTGGCGGTTGCACTTTATGTCGTGCTGGATGTGGGCCGACAACCGCTGCTATGATCCTTTCCTCAAAAGTGGATACATCCTATACTCCCCAAAAACTTATTGATCTTTATGAGCAAAATGGGTATCAACTAAACTGCAGCGGATCCTATTATTCAAACGCGAAAAGTGTTATCGAACAAGCGGGCGTACAAACCAGCGACCTTATTTTCTATTATCCGTCATCCGTGTCCGGATCGGAAATTATTGAAGATGTAAAATCATATATTCAGGCCGGATGGACAATTTTCGCCCTTGCAAACTTCAGATGCACTGCTGGATCGTGTGGACATTTTTTCTGGATCGTGGATGTTGACGCTCAAAATAACATTTTGGCATTTGATCCATTTTATGGACGTTATGAAATCCCCTATAATGAAAGTGCCAAAAGTCCGCGATACAGGATCGGATTTGGAGTAAAATAACCTATGGAAAATCAACGTTTTAACCCTCTTTACGTCTTAAGCGCAGCACTGGGAATTTTATTACTTCTCATCGCGACTGTTTTTTTCCTGTTAAAAGGAGGGTCAAAGGAAACCCAAACAGATGGGACAAAAAAAACCAATCCCTCCCCAACTTTGATAAGAATCGCGCCTGAAAATCAACCTACGATTGAGGCTACCTCCACCGGAGCACTTCTGGGAGATATTCCGCAGGAACTTGTTGATCTGACAACTCAGAAAAAGGAATTAAGGGACAAGGTACCCCTGAAAGAAGATAAGTTCACGATCGCCTTCGACTTTATCGCGGATAAGTTCGTCGTGCTCCTCAAAGATCCCAAGACAGAAACAAGGTCGATATTCGAAACATGGCTGCAAAATAACTATCCTGCAATTCCCCTCGACCGATTCACCTTTAAATAGCCATAGCTATCATTGACTTTAATTCCGCTATTTGCTTTAATGAATTTATGCTCTCCGTTTTAAAAAAAGGAACAAATTTCTTAAAGAAAGCATTTTTGGTAATCGCTACTTATGTTGTAGTTATTAATCTTTTTTTCTTTTTTAGTGGAAAAAATAGGCAAACCGCTTCTGTCGACTACACCAAAAGAAATAGAGAAGAAATATATAAAACATTAAAGGATCCAAAGCTAAATTCAACAAAAGAAGGAAAATTAACCGTCTTATTCTATAGAGCTACAATGTGTGGACTAATTGGAGAAGCTTGTACAGACAACCCTATTGACGCTGATAAAAATTATTCACGCAGCATATTCGGGTTTATGACGAATCTAATCGTGCTCCCGTACTCGAATCCTCCGGCATCCGGAATATATTGGGCATATAGCGGTCTTCAAAATAGCGGTTTCATTCCAAAAACTTTGGCTGCGGAAGGAATCGGGTTCGCCGGTCTTGCGCCGTTTCAAAATTTGTGGCTAATTTTTAGGAATTTTGTTTTCATGATCATGGTACTCATCATAATCGCAATCGGATTCATGATTATGTTTCGTACGAAGATTAACCCTCAAACCGTTATTTCTTTGGAAAACTCCCTTCCTCGGATCGTTATCGCAATGATTCTTATTACTTTTTCTTATGCAATTGCAGGCTTTCTTATTGATCTAATGTATGTTGTGTCTGGATTTGTAATCATCCTTATGTCTTCAAACACCCAAGTACCCCTTGATTCTAATACCCTTTTCAACCAGTATCTTCTTGACAATAAACGTGCCTGGTGGTCTTTTTTTACTATCGGAAATCCCACTATTGTGTGGACCGCTGCCACAAGTATCGCGGATCTTATGCCCATCACAATACGAAACATATTAAGTGGGGTTACTTACTATATCGTTGCGCGCCTGGTCCTCACTATTCCTGTTTTCAAAGATGTAATGAGTGCTCAAGTATGGGGTGATATTGACATAGCTGGCTTTGCATTCGGACCGATTGGACTGGTTATTTCGTTGATAATATATACAATATTCAGTGCTCTTACGTTTGGCTTAGCGCTAAAAGTCGTACTAACAATCCTCTTTATTTTTTCTATCGTGTTTATCTTATTTCGTATTTTTTTTATGCTATTATCTACCTACCTAAACACGTTGTTTCTTATTATTTTTTCTCCCGTAATACTTTCTTTGGAGATGATTCCGGGAAAATCATCATTTTCTTCATGGTTAAAAAATCTTATCCTTAATCTTTTTACGTTTCCTTTAGTAATTACTCTTACCCTTATTGCGAAAATCATAGTCAATATGCCACCAGATCAAACAGGCAAACTTTGGGCGCCCCCTCTTCTTTTGAGTATTGATCCGGAAGCGTTTAAATTACTTATAGGCGTTGGTATTTTTTTCTCCATCCCCAACCTTGTAAAAACGTTTAAACAATTATTGGGAGTGAAGCCTCTTCCGGTCGATATAGGAATTGGATCTCTCTTTACTGGTGGTCAGGCAGCGATGGGAGGGACTATGGGACTATTACAAACCTTTAGTTCTATTAATCTTGGTTTGGGAGCGCTTGGAATCGCGAATCCATTAATAAAAAAGGCTCAAGGAAAACCAGGGGAAGACATTAATAAACAATTATTGGAAGCTATAAAAGGTCTAAAGCAAGGACCAGGTTAATCTTTAGGAAACTCTACATTATTATTGAAATCCGGGTATACCTAGAATATTTACTCCGATGATCCTTAAGATGAATACCGAGAAGATAATAAGAATAAGTCCCGTAATGCAAGATGTGAGGAGTTGCTGAGCCTTCTTCACCCTATCCGTATTCCCTTGGGAAGTTTGGATCATAAACGCCGAGTAGATGATGCAAAAAAGAGCGGCTATTCCGCCCAAACCTAAACCAAATCCGAATACGTTTTTTTCTATAAAAGTTTTCATATTATTTATGTACACACAACCTAATGCTGACCAAACACCTCCTTCGGAAAAACAGTTGATACATCCTCCGTAATCTTTTGAAGTACTTAGATATCTGTTACACAAAGAAATAACAAGAGATTCGTCTGGATTATCAGTGCAAACGCAATTTGAACCGCTGTATGTTGGTTCACCTTGTTCGCATAATTTTGTATGTTTCTGTTGTAATGTGATGATCGTCTTAATAGGGGGGAAATTCAGAGCGAAATCTAAACCTTTCGATTGTATATCTTCTCCAAGGTTTGAAACACATTGCTTTCCTACAATTGGAACAGTAACACAACCAAACGTAGGAATAGATATTGATAATTGACTCTTCAAGCTTTGGGTGTCAAGCTGACAACATTTCTGCGCCTCATCCGTTGCCTCTGAATTTCCGCATGTTACCCCTGGTAAAATCGCAAGCGCCGGCAGTAAACTATCAGTAGAAGTGTCCGCCTTAACAATATAAGGTGGAAAAAAAATGCAGAAAGCTAAAAAAAAATAAAACAATCTCTTCATTCTCCCATGATACTACATATTATTTCTGCTTTTCAAACCATTCTTTGTAGGCTTTTTGCAGATAGTAAAAGAGTAAGATGGCCAATGCGATTGGGACATACTGATTGACGAGGTCGAAGGTTTTAGATTTCCAATCTCCTCCGAATTCTTTCCTCAACTTTGTCCCATTCCAGATGTAATCAGGCTTCCTTCTTTTGAGTGGTAATTTGACGTCTTTTCCTAGTAATGGGATCTTCCAGACAATCGGCTCAAACGTTGGGGGTTTTTGAATTTCGTAGGGAGGTTTCGGAAGAATGTGAGCTGTTTCAAGAGCTGTGCAAAATGCATCAATTTCCTTACTTTCCCATTGCCACACTGCACTAGACCTGCCCGCAAATTCAGCGGCAATGGAATTCCTTTTTCCTGTGCCAATAATCCCAAGCAATCCCCTTGCAGCAGTATCTTTTTTGAAGAAAGATATTGCCACTGCCGCCATGTGATGAGCTAGCTTTTGAGAAGGTTCCCTTCCTTGCAATACATCCACCTGCTCCTGAGCTTTTCCAATCAGCTTTACAATCTCTGAAAAATCCTTTTTGCCGTCGATAGAGGCTTGTCGTATCGTAGTAAAAAGTTGCAAAATTGAGTTCGCCACATTCTTTTCAACCGCATTTATGTCTCCTAAGGCTCTTGCAGGGACTCTTTCTCCTGCACCTTTATGGGCAAGAAACGACCTCTCCAGTTCCTCAACCGCGATGGCAAACGGAAATCCTCCATCCTTATACTTTTGTGCGAAGTTATCCGTGCGAGTTGGTGGATGTTTTTTATTTTTATCCTTCTCTTCAACGCCTCGATTAAATTCTATTATTTTTTCGTAAACTGCGATCGCGCGTTCAATCCTTTCTGTATCCACTTCATCCGACCCTGGCTTTCTCGGTTTTATCTTGTCGTCAAGATAATTTCTCAGAACTTTCTCCGTGAGATTGTATCCCCTGTAGTCTATAGAGCTTTTATCTTTTGCTTCTTTATTGGATAATTCATCTGAAATTTCATCGAGAGATTTACCTTGCTCTATACCTTTTTTTAGTTTAGCTGTTATCTCTTTACGAAGAAGAACTTCGGCAGCGCAAATATCTTTTACAGCCTCATCAAACTCATCAACAGTAAGCATTCTATCAGTTTCGCCAACACGAAGTCTGGCCTGTTGTCTTACTTCCTCCCAACCTCTTTTCCTTCCTGAAACAAATCTATTTCGCTCAAGACGAATCAGTTTTGTAGGCGCTCGCTGAAGAAGAGCATTAGACAGAACTCTCCAGTAAAAATCTGTGTAGTTGTCTTTCAGTTTATCCGGATCTGCTTCCAATGATACGATCTGTTTTTTTATCTTATCATCTGTGGCTAAAGGGTCTATGTATTTTTTGTATAGATAGGTTATAAATGTCGCTCTTTCGCTTTTTAAGGCATCAATAATATCTCTTGTTTTTTTTTCAAATTCTGGATCTTTCTTATCTACTCCTGTAACATCTTCTACTTTAACCGCATAGAAGTTTTTGCTATACAATTCGCCAATTCTTGGGAAATAGTCCTTTAAAATCTCTATCCCAATATTTTCCACTCTTTTCCATCCTGTCAGAGCGTCAACCCTGTCTCCCCTTCTGATCCCTCTTTCAGTGTCACTCTCCTCATGGACAAGGAAACCCTCATAGGTATAAAAGTTTCTCCAACTGCCCCGGGTATAAATGCTTCCAACCTTTCCTGGGTTTATCAAATTCACAAACCGGACTACCCCATTTTTCTCATCTTCAGCGGTCCTACCCTCAAGATACTCCCGCATGTTCTTTTTCATTTCACTCATGAGTTCGCGGTGATTCCATGCACCGGCTCGCCCGAGTTTTTTGCCGGAAACCGGAAGAAAAAGGAGGTTCCCCCACCTTAACATCTCAACCTGCCAACGAAGATTCTCGTGCGCGAGGGGATTAAAAACTTTAAAAATAGCACTATCTCGTTTATCGTAAGAAGCATACGTAGCTCCTCCCTCCTTTTCAATATTGAGAGGAGCATCTGCATAAGCACCGGTTTCAAGAGCTCTCAGGGAAATACTGTAGTTGTCACCGATCGCCATGATGAGTGCCCGCATGGCGCGCCATTTATCCTTCTCGAGGTCTGGATTTAGTAGTTTTAGGTAGTCAAGAGTTTCTATATCATTTGGCGTGAGTTTGAGTTCCGCATCAAGCGCGCCCCGACTAGGTTGATGCAACCAATTGTATTTTGCAAAATCCGCTTCATACAGTTTATCCCATAGCTGTGATGCAGCTAATGTCTCCGAGGAATCCGGCAAATGCGTTAGAATATCAATCGAAGATGAAGGAAGCAGCTCCTCGGCGTAATTTGCAAGTTGGCCATAATATCCTCCTTCTCCCGGCGGATGGTACGGGAGAGCCCGCGCGTTGTGGAGGAATTTACGATCATTTATTTCGTCGTTCACCGTATTGTACACGGTAAGAAAATATTCTTGGAAATTGGATTTTACCTGTTTCCGGAACGGTTTTACGAAGTGTCTTACCTCTTCTCCTTTATCGGTGGGAACATTTAAATCAAACTTTTCATCCTCTTCACGGTAAAATTTTATCCTGCCCAAAATTGAACCCTTTGAAATTGATATTTTTCCCAGTCGGTCAATTTGCCGTCTTAAACTATCAAGCTGTATTTGCACACTGTAGAGAAGACCACCTTCTTGCTCTTTCTTTTCCCAGAATTCCTCAGGACTTGATTCGTCCGTCTTTTGGTATAGTTTTCCAACAAGCATAGTAATCCGTTTTTTAAGCTCAGTACTAAGCTCTCCGCCTATTTTTTCTCCAAATTTTTCTTCAGTCAAACCAACTCCCTCTCCTCTACTTTCCAGATCCTCTCGGATTTCACGATGCAGTTTCTCCATATAAGGCTCGAATTCATCTTCAAGATACAGAGCCCTAAGAAGTTCATGGTCTTCCGGCGGATATCGTCCCATGAGCCGGGCGAGCTCTTGCGCTTCATAGGGACCCTCCCTTTCCCCAATTCTCTCTCTTGGAATTTTAAATTTTTCTCTCATTTCATCTTTTGATAAACCAAATTCCTCCGCTACAGGTACGAGCGATTCTCTTAAGACCGTTAACGCTCCCCCATCTTCCGTTTTCAACCGATCAATATCCGTTTCAAATTGCGTCTCGGATTGACCAGACTCAGAAAACGAAATATCTTTGTTTAGATACCGCTCCAAAAAAGTATGCAAAGAAGGAGCGATATATTCGTTCCCGATACCTCTTTCTGCCAATTGATTAAACATAATTTTCGATTTCGCAGGTGGAGTAATTATTCCTTCTTTTACTGCCTGGAGTACTCGAATTACGGCCTTTGTGGCATTTCTTGCCGCATTAACCACCTCTGGTTGAAATAGAAGTGAACTTTTATCTTGTCCGATTAACTGAGATCTCTCGACTTCTCTTACCGTTTGTTTCACTTGCTCGGCAGCAATAATAGTGTTCTGCAACTCTTGCAGCAATGCGTTTTTCAATTGCTCCTCTTGGCCTGCTTGTTTTGCTTGGGCTATTTCCGCGCGTGCGGCATCCTTTACCTGCTCCATCTCTTGTTGCCGATTTTGCTGTTCTCCCTCATTATTTGGCGGCATATGAGAAAATTCTACCACTTTTGGGAAAGTTTGACAAAGGAAGATGACTAGTTGGAGCGCTTGCCCTCCGAATCGGAAGGTTTTCGTCTATTTAGCATTTGGAGTGTCCCGACAATTAAAACTAACGATACCGAGGATGTTTGGAAGAATTCACCGAACGAACCGCAATTAAGGCAGGAGGAGCGGGTAAGAAGGTACATCACGATATCGAATAAGAAAATGATGGGCAATAGTAAAATTAAAAAAGGATTGATCCTATTCTTCAGGTTGTTTTTTTGGTTCATTCCCTTTTAAGTCTACCACAAGGCGCCTATCCCGTCCATCGCCGACTGAGTACGTGATCAGATCGGGATAATTCGCGGTGACATACTCATGAACCATTTTGCGTTCAAACGAGGAAAGTCCGCGAATGTAGGTCGGTTCTTTCGCGCTCATTGTCTTTTCTGCGGTTTCAACGGCAACAGCTTCCAGCCGCTCCTTTTGTTTTTCCCTGTAATCATTCACGTTCACCAATATGCTTACGGGTTCGTTGAATTTTTTATAGAGGATTACTTCCAGGATCTTCTGTACCGCCCGAATGGTTTCCCCATGCCTACCGATGACAGTGGGAGCGTCATTCTGAGTTTTTATGATAACCTGGAACATCCCGTTTTCCTCACGGACATCCACGGTGAATTCACTGATCATTTTTCCAAGAAGTTCTTCCACCTCTGTTTGTATCGTTTGAACCTTATCCATAGTTGAATTAAAAATAGTAATTTACTTTTTGGGCGTATGAATTTTTCTGTACTGAATTATACTAAATAGGGAAAATATATTCCAATACAGGGATAATCCTACCGGCAACGAATACGCAAAGTATCCAATCATCAGGGGAAAAATGTATTTCATCTGGGTATTCATCGCCTTCTGAAAATCTTCGGAATTATTTTCTTTCTTTTTTTCGCCGGTTTTTTCCTCTTGCGTCTCTTTCTTCTGAATCGGAGGGGTTGAAACTCCTACCTGGAGATACTGCAAAACCCCGGTTATGACAGGAATCAGATAGTAATACCACGCGTGGGATTTTGCCGGTGATAAGAACAGATTAAAACCCAAAAACCAGGAGTCCACTGACTGAATTTTCAATAAAGGAGAATACAAGACCCCATTGATCTGAGCAATTATTTTTGTAGTAGTTCCATTCGTTAAAAAAAGGGAAAGAGTATTGTACAAAGCAAAAAAAACCGGGAGCTGAATGATCATGAAAAGGCATCCTGACGCTGGATTGATTCCTGCTTCCTGATAGAGTTTCATCTGTTCCTGTTGGAGACGCTTCGCATCAGCTTTATGTTTTTGCGAAAGTCTGTCGAGGTGCGGTTTCAAATCCTGAAGTTTCTTGCTCATTTCGATCTGTTGTTTGAAAAAAGGGTGAAGAAGCAGTCTCACAAGGACCGTCAACGCGACGATTGCGAGTCCGAATGCTCCGGGAAGCCGGATGAATAGGAATACTTTATAAAAAAGAACCAAGAGGTTCAGTATGGGAAAAACAAAAAATGTATTGAAAAAATTTGGCGAAAGCATAAAATCAAGTTAAAAGTTCAAAGTTCAAAATTCAAAATTTCAATTCAAAATTAAAAATTATTTCTAAGGATTATCTTAAGAAACTTAAAACTTTAAACTGTAACTTTGCACTTTGAACTTTGAATTTTGAATTCCTTACACCGTCAGTTTCTTTCTTCCCTTTAATCTTCTTCGCTTGATGACATCCCGGCCGCATTTCGTCTTCATCCGTTTCAAAAATCCGTGCGTTTTTGCTCGTTTTCCCTTTTTTGGTTGCCATGTTCGTTTTGGCATAAAAGTAAAGAAATAAACTATTTATAATGCTGTATTTAGTATTGAGCTTCCTTCTCCTTTTAATACTTTCCAAATCGCCTCTGTGACAAAGGGCATGAACGGATGGATCATCTGTATTTGCCCCTCAAATACCTGTGTGAGGACCTGCGAAGCTTCTATATTACCATTCTTCATCCCATCTTTCAACTGTTCCACATAGTAATCCGCGAACCGGTGCCAGATGAAATGGTATAGCAAATCAAACGCCTTCGTATACCTATGCGTATCCATGTATTTCAAATACTTCTTCTTTACTTCTTTAAACTCTTTCTCTAATTCTTCTAAAATTTGATTATTTGAATTTGGGATTTGATTTGTTATTTGTGATTTGTAATTTGTTATTTTATTCAGGAAAATAAATCTTCCAATATTCCAAACCTTGTTGGCAAAATTTCGCATACCGATCACTTTTTCCTCGGTAAAGATGATATCTCCTCCGTCCCGAACGCCAAATACGAGGGATGCGCGCAATGCATCCGCCCCGTATCTTTCAATCATCTGCATCGGATTGATAACATTTCCTTTACTTTTGCTCATTTTTTGTCCCTGTCTGTCCCGTACCAACCCGTGAAGGAATACTGTTTTGAACGGCACCTGTTTTGTCGCAAAGTATCCGATCATGATCATCCTCGCGACCCACCAAGGAAGGATATCGTACCCGGTCTCCATGACGGAGGTGGGATAAAAAAACCGATACATTTCTTCGCCGATCGTCTTTAATGTGGCATAGGGCCACTGCGCAGAGGAAAACCACGTATCAAACGTATCGCTATCCTGTTCAAAATCCTGCTTTTTGCATGAGGCGCATTCATTCGGTTTTTCAACGCTGATAAACCATTTTTTCGTTGATTTGCAAAAATACGCCGGAATCCGTATACCCCACACGACCTGACGGGAGATGTTCCAATCTCTAAAGTTCCCCAACCACCACAGAAGTATTTTCCGAAACCGTTTTGGGTAAACGATAATCTCGTTTTTTTCAACCAATTTCTTAGCTTCAGAGGTCAACGGCTTAACGTTTACAAACCACTGCTCCTTTGGCAGTGGTTCAATAATCCTTCCGCATTTATAGCATGTCCCAACTCGATGGGAATAGTCTTCTTTGATTTTTTCAACTAACCCTTTTTTTTGAAGATCTTCCACTACTTTTTTCCGTGCTTCGTTGATACGCAATCCCTTATAGGGACCGGTCCTTTCATTTAGCTTTCCGGTGAAATCTATCACTTGCTTCATCTCGAGGTTGTGCCGTTGCCCCATTTCAAAATCCGAAAAATCGTGGGCTGGGGTTACCTTTACCACCCCGGTTCCAAACTTCGGATCTACTGCCGCGTCGGCGATCACTTTTATTTTAAAAGACCCCAATAGTCCCTCCGCCTGTATTTCTTTCCCTATCCATGATGTATACCGTTTATCCCGCGGGTGAACCGCCACAGCCGTGTCTCCAAATTTTGTCTCCGGACGGGTTGTCGCCAGAGTAAACGGACCGTATTTCAGATAGAATAGTGGGTCTATTCGCTCCTTATAAACTACCTCCAAATCGGAAAATGACGTTCCGCAGTAGGTGCAGTAGTTTACCAACCGTTTTGCCCGGTAAATTAAACCTGCTTGATGCAGGTCTGCAAAGGTTTTGTGTACGATAGCGACAATATCCGGATCTAAGGTAAATTTTTTCTTTGACCAATCCAGGGCAAATCCCAATTTTCGAAGCTGATTCTCCATAGCGCTCTTGTTTTCCATCACAAAGTCCCAGATCATCCGGAACAGGGTCTCGCGGTCATAGTCAAATCGGCTTTTACCCTGTTTTTGAAGGTGTTTTTCAAAAACAAACTGTGTTTCAAACCCTGCGTGATCTGCTCCGGGAAGCCACAATACTTCCTCTCCCTTCATTTTGTGATAGCGTATCATCACATCCTCGTACACATACATCGCGTGTCCTAGGTGAAGGTCCGCATTTGCATTCGGAGGGGGAAGGATAATACAAAAAGGTCGTTTGCTTT
>PEZG01000061.1:14684-15502 GCA_002774185.1 Candidatus Roizmanbacteria bacterium CG09_land_8_20_14_0_10_41_9
CCAGAAGGCATATAAACTATTTTCTTTTTGGGAAGGGATGAACTTCGGATCCATATTGTTTTATATCAAAATAAGCTCGAAAAATCAACTTTTTGGCTTAAAGTCAGAAAAATCCCTATATAATAAGGGATATGGAATGGATCGGGATCGTCGCAAAATGGTATTTTATGCTGTTGTTGCTTGGAATCGTATGCTTTCCGATCACTAAAAAGATATTCGGAACCTTTTTTCTCGATTTTGCGTATCCTTTTTCAAAAATCATTGCCATCCTACTTTTAAGCTACGCGATGTTCGTCGGAGGAACGATAAAAATGCTTCCTTTCACTCAATTCTCTCTTTTTTTCTTAATCGGGCTATTGGTATTTGTCAACGGATTCCTATTCTTACATGACAAAAAGAGGGAAGAGCGCTTCTCCACCCCCCTTATCGTGTTTGAGGAATTCCTATTCATTGCGTCATTGCTGTTTCTTGCGTTTGTTCGAGGGCAGGAGCCTTCGATCCGGGGACTTGAGAAATTCATGGATTTCGGCTTCATGCAGTCAATCCTGCGATCAAAATATTTCCCTCCTTTGGATATGTGGCTTTCTGGAGATCCTTTAAACCCTGCAGGGTATCCGATCAACTATTATTACTTTGGGCATCTTGCGGGAAGCATCCTTATCCGACTTTGCATCATACCTTCTGCCGTCGGGTACAACCTTATCCTAGCGACCATCTTTGCGCTCGCCATCACCCAAGTGTTTTCCATCACCACAACGATGGTATTCCAATACTTCTCCACAATAAAGCATTTCGTTTTGAGCACTTACAGCTTTGTC
>PEZG01000060.1 GCA_002774185.1 Candidatus Roizmanbacteria bacterium CG09_land_8_20_14_0_10_41_9
AAAAAGGAAGTAAAAAAAACCTGTTGTGAGGAGTATAAATCCAAATATTTGCGGGCATTGGCAGATTACCAGAACCTTGAAAAAAGAACCCATGAGGAACACGTTAGGTTAAGAGATAGGGTTACCGCCCAGGTTTGTGCGAAGCTTCTGCCCTTTTTGGACAATCTAGATGCCGCCCAAGCATTTGTCAAAGATCCGAACCTGAAACTCATAAGAGAGAATTTTATCCATATGTTGCATGAGATGGGAATTCAGGAAATCGAGGTGTTGAACAAACCGTTTGATCCGTACACGTCAGAAGCCGTGGATGTTGCCCCAGGCAAAGAAAACGATATGGTTGTTGAGGTGACGAGGAAAGGGTACGCGTTTAAAGAAATCGTGTTAAGGGTGGCGCAAGTCAAAGTTTCCAAAAAAGTAGGGGAATAGGCAATTGCCATTATTAATTTATTTTTATATCTATGAGCAAAATAATTGGGATCGATTTAGGTACAACGAATTCCTGTATTGCTATTATGGAGGGTGGGAAACCTAAAGTGATCCATTCACAGGAGGGACGGAATGTTATTCCTTCTGTTGTGGATCCGATAAAAAAAATCGTGGGGGATGTGGCGAAACGTCAGATGGTAATCAATCCAAAGAATACGATTTTTTCGGTCAAACGATTAATGGGAAGAAGGTTTTCTGACACCTCAGTGCAATATGATAAAAAATGGCTTCCGTATGCCATTAAAGAGGGAAAAGAAGGAGCTGCAGTAGTTGAGGCAGGAGGCAAAATGTTTACCCCCCAAGAGATATCTGCAATGATCCTTCAGAAGATAAAATCCGACGCCGAGGCATACTTGGGAGAGAAAGTTACCAAGGCGGTGATTACCGTACCTGCGTATTTTGACGACTCTCAACGTCAGGCAACAAAACAGGCCGGAGAGATTGCGGGACTGGAAGTTGTAAGGATATTGAACGAACCCACGGCGGCGGCGCTTGCCTATGGTCTAGATAAAAAACACACCCATACGATTGCCGTATATGATTTAGGTGGTGGGACATTTGATATCACCGTACTGGAGCTTGGAGAGGGAGTCTTTCAAGTGAAAGCCACAAACGGGGATACCCACTTGGGAGGAGACGATTTTGATAAGATTCTCCTGGATCATTTCGCGGATGAATTCAAGAAAGAGCAGGGAATAGATCTGCGCAAAGACGCCCAGGCATTGCAACGGTTGAGAGATGCTGCAGAAAAAGCAAAGATAGAACTATCTTCTTCCATGGAGACAGAAGTAAACTTGCCGTTCGTCACGGTACGCGAGGGTCAACCTCTTCATCTCGTGATGAAGCTAACGAGAGCGAAACTGGAATCTTTGGTAGGAGAACTTATTGAAAAGACGCTGGGTCCTGTAAAAGCATGTTTGAAGGATGCGAAAGTCGATATCTCCAAGATTAATGAAGTGGTTTTGGTTGGAGGAATGACTCGTATGCCAAAAGTCATTGAGACGGTAAAGAAATTTTTTGGAAAAGAACCAAACCGGTCGGTAAATCCTGATGAGGTTGTTGCCATCGGAGCCGCAGTGCAGGCGGGTATTTTAACCGGCGAAACAAAAGATGTTGTGCTTCTGGATGTCACGCCGCTCACCCTTGGCGTTGAGACATTGGGAGGAGTGAGAACTCCCCTTATCGAAAGGAATACAACGATCCCAACATCCAAGTCGGAAATATTTTCAACAGCCGGGGACAATCAGACGCAGGTGGAGATCCATATTCTGCAGGGAGAAAGACCTCTGGCTAAGGATAATAAATCCCTAGGGAGATTCATCCTAGAGGGGATTCCGCCGGCGCCCCGCGGAGTGCCGCAGATCGAGGTGTCGTTCGATATTGATGCAAGCGGTATTCTTACGGTGAAGGCGAAGGACAAAGCAACTGGTAAAGAACAAAGTATCAAAATAACCGGTTCAACAGGTCTCACCAAAGAAGAGATTGAAAAAATGAAAGAAGCGGCCGAGCAGCACGCAGAAGAGGATGAAAAACAAAAGGATACCATAGAAGCGAAAAATAAAGCGGACAACATGGTGTACACTGCGGAGAAAGCCCTGAAAGACGCGGGGGACAAGGCTCCGAAAGAACTGCGGGATGAAATAGAGGGAAAGATTAAAACCCTGAAGGAGGGACTTGAAAAAGATTCCAGGGAAGAATTGGAATCAAAGACCAAAGATCTTTCCGATAGTCTGCAGAAGGTCGGTCAGTATATGTATAATACTTCTCAGAAGGCTCCAGAAAGTGCAAGTGGGCAACCGCCGCAAGATTCATCGGAAAAAGACCAAGCAAAAAAGAAGGAAGAGAAAAAAAACGTAGAAGAAGGAGAAGTGGTGAATTAATCCGTAACGATTGTAATTAATATTAAAAGGGACGGGGCACTAGGTTGCCCTGTCCCTGATTTTGTTGTAAGAAACCATATGAAGGATTTTTACGAAACATTGGGTGTTTCAAAAAATGCAACAACGAATGAAATTAAAGCCGCGTATCGGAAGCAAGCGTTGAAATGGCATCCGGACCGTAACAAATCTACGGAAGCAGAGGAGCGATTCAAAGAAGTGAATAAGGCATACGAAGTGTTGTCTGACCCCAAAAAAAAGGAAATGTACGATCAATATGGTACGGATGCATTTCAGAAAGGTACTCCGGGAGGGCCTCAAGGATATGCCTATAACCAGGGTCCCTTTACCTATACATATTCTAATTTTGGTGGTGAAGGTTCTCCGTTTGAAAACGTTGACTTTGGAGGATTTTCCGACCCGTTTGAAATTTTCGAGCAGTTTTTCGGATTTGGATCCCGATCTTCACGCGGGAGATCCCAAAGAAGACAAGTATATGAGATTACTCTTGATTTCGACGAAGCAGTGAGGGGAGTGGAAAAACACGTCGTGATAAAGGGAGAGTCAAAAAAAATCAAAATACCCGCGGGCGTTGACAGCGGAAACAGGATCCGTTTTTCGGATTTTGACTTACTAGTCAACGTGAAACCCCATAGTTCTTTTCGACGAGAAGGTCAGGATATTTACATTGAGAAAGAAATGTCATACCCGACAGCAGTGATGGGTGGAGTTATTGAAGTATCCACACTAAAGGGGACCGTTCAACTTCGAGTACGACCTGGAACCCAGTCAGGAAGCATTGTCCGGTTAAGAGGAGAGGGGATTCCCTACCCTTCCTCGACAAGGAGGGGAGACCTGTACGTCGTGTACAAAATAAAAGTGCCCGAAAGAGTAACCTCTGCCGCAAAAAAACTTCTTGAGGAGCTTGAAGACGAATTATAACTATGCAAATTCATACTAATCCTCAGAACCTGAAATATTACAAAGTGTATTTGAAAGTCGAGGAGGGAGTCCATTCATTTTTGAAAAAAAACGGCTACCTTAAAATAGATGTTCCCGTACTGTCCCCTGCACTTATCCCTGAGTCCTATCTGGAGGTTTTCAAAACAGAATACCGTTTTTTTAACAGGAAAGAACCTCTTTATCTGACACCGTCTCCGGAATTATTCCTCAAGCGCATTCTCTCAAAGGGTGTTGGTAATTGTTATTCTCTAGTCAAGGCATTCCGCAACCATGAACCTCCCTCATCTCTTCATTCTTTTGAGTTCACCATGCTTGAAATATATAAACTTAATTCCAATTACCTCGATCTAGCAGAAGACCTTCTAGCTTTACTAAGACATCTGTGTAACCAGATTTTTCAAAAAGATCACTTGGTTTTTAAAGGTGTGATCGTGGATTTCAGAAAATGGGAAAAAATAACCGTTTCGGAAGCGTTCCGGAAATTTGCGAGCGTCAACGAGAGGGAATTATTCGATAGAGAATCTTTTTTACGCCGAGCTAAAAAAAAGGGATATGTCGTAGACGGGTATTCCTATGAAGACCTTTTTTCTCAGATATACGTACAGGAAATAGAACCGAATCTGGGAAAGAATGGTTTCCCGACACTTATCTACGATTATCCCAGGCAGTTTGCCGCACTGGCAAAATTAAATAAAGACAAAAAGACCGCTCAGAGATTCGAGTTTTACATAGCCGGAGTCGAACTAGGCGATTGTTACAGCGAATTAACCGACTGGAAAGAGCAGGAAGCGAGATTCGTGGAAGAAGAGAAAAAGCGCCTTAGGACGGGAAAAATAATGCATCCGGTTGACAAAGACTTCCTTGAGGCATTACAATATGGTCTTGAAAACTGCGCGGGAATAGCTATCGGCTTCGAAAGGTTAGCTATGATTTTTGCAGGTGCAGCTTCCATTCAGGAGTTGAAACTGATTACAATTACGGACAATCTATGAGAACAAATGCAGGCAATCTGAAAAAAGGGGAATTCATTTTTTATCAAGGGGAGGTATGGCAGATACAAAAAGCGGATTTTTATTCACCCGGTAAGGGATCTGCTTTGATGAAAACACGGGTAAAAAATGTGAAATCCGCAAAGAACGTTGATATAACCTATAAATCCAATGAGTCTGTGGAGACGGTGGATGTGGAGAGCGTTGAAATGCAGTATCTCTACAAAGATACAGAAAATATTTATTTCATGGACAGTCGGAATTATAATCAGTATTCCTTACCTCTTAATATTGTCGGGACCGTTGCAGACTATCTGAAAGAAGGGCAAAGGTATTTTGTATATCTCCATGACGAACAACCGATCAGCATGAGGCCTCCTATGAGTGTCCGACTTAAAGTCATCTCGACGGAAGAAGCAGTGAAAGGAGACACAGTTTCCGGAGCAAAAAAACCCGCACAGGTTGAAACAGGGGTTACCGTAATGGTACCATTATTCGTAAAAGCAGGAGAGATCATTACGATCAATCCGGAAACCGGTCAATATGGGGAAAGAGTAAAAGAGTAAGCGGTGGCATCACAAATTTAGACCTTCATACAGAATATGCTTTCAGTCGGCGAGATGTTGAAAAAAGAACGGGAACGAAAAGGAATCATTCTTCCTGATATCGAAAAACAGATACGGATTAGAGAGAAGTTTTTACGAGCAGTGGAAGAAAACGACTGGAACTTTTTTTCCTCAAAAGTATATGTGGCAGGAGTCATCCGGAACTACGCGATTTTTTTAGGAATGGATCCAAAAAAAATCCTCGCCTTCTTCCGGCGAGATTATGAAAAAACCGAGGAAGTTCGCTTCAAA
>PEZG01000062.1 GCA_002774185.1 Candidatus Roizmanbacteria bacterium CG09_land_8_20_14_0_10_41_9
CGAGTATTGGATCCCATATCTTAATCACGGTTACTTCATCAGGGAACCGGGATATTAAAGGGAATATTAGTTTTTTTGACGTACTGTCACGGTATACCGTTCACCTGTTCGGACGAACAGTCCGACTCTTCGATACATTCGACGCAATCCCCGTGGTCCTCAAGGTAGCAAATACAGGCAGCAATGTTTTTAAACCCCAGGGGAACCTCTCCTTAAGAGGGAATTTTGGAGAAACCGCGCAGTATGACATTATCCCCTATAACGTTCTTCGGGAATCCTCCCGCCTGATGACCGCAACTCCTTCTGCATCCGTATCCTGTTCTGCGCGAAACGGTCCCTCCTATTGTCGTACGCCTACAACCCTTGTCCTTTCCGGGTTTTTCCTGGGAAAATACACGCTTTCCGCAAACGTAAACTTTGGTGAAGAAACCCCTAACCTGTATAGCTCTATTTCGTTTTTCGCACTGCCGTTCAAATTCATCCTAATCATGGGGGTCACAACCATACTCACACTACTTATTATAAGGAAAGTGAAGGAAGAGGAAGAAGAAGTGTGAAAAAAACTCAAAGCGCAAAAGTCAAAACGCAAAACTATAACTCAAAACCTAAGGCCATTTATAATGCGGGATAGTTTTTAGATTTGCGTTGTGGTTTTGACCTTTGACATTTGACTTTTGAGCTTGATTTGTTATTTGAATTTTGTCATTTGTTGCTTATACTCCATTGACCCCTTCTCGGTTTTCCATCATGATGGGAATCATGCAGGGATTCGTCAACTCGTTCAAACCCATTTTCGCATCGTATCGAAACGAAATAGTCCTCCTTTCCATTTCTATTGGAATCTGTATCGCGTCTGCTGTCCTATTCATGCAAAGTAACACTACGGAGTTAAAAGATACGGCCGTTTATCCGGTAGCGTATCCCTCTCAAAACGTTAAGAAGACTCCGGCGGATATGGTAATTGATGTTTCTGGAGCGGTCCAGCAACCCGGAGCTTATCGACTACCTCTGGGCTCGCGGATGGAAGACGCGATCAAAAAAGCAGGAGGATTGTCTGATAGTTGCGAAAAATTATTTTTTGCTCGCAATTACAACCTTGCGAGGATTCTTACGGATCAGGAGAAAATATATATCCCAACGCAAGATGATCTGCAAAGCGGCGTCTTTGGAGAAAATACCCATGTCCTAGATTACACGCTTCCTTCAACTATGACGTCAGCTGAGGATCCGGGCAAAATTAACCTGAATACCGCTTCCCAGGATGAGCTGGAATCCCTTCCGACTATTGGAGAAGTAACCGCAAAAAAAATTCTAGACTCAAGACCATTCCAGTCCGTGGATGACGTATGGAAGAGGAATATTCTAAACGTTAACTCGTTTGAACAAGTCAAAGAGTTTATCACGGTGAACTAGTCATGCATAGTCTCTCCCCATTCGTAGAGATCGTGAATTCCTACTTCCCCGAACCCCATGCTTCACTCATGAACGGCATCCTATTTGGAATCCCTCTGAAAACCACCAAACATTTCTATGAGGATTTGAAAACCGCGGGACTTTTGCATATGGTAGTTCTTTCGGGAATGAACATCGGTTGCATCGCAGGGATAACTGAGATGTTTTTCCATAAATTTAGCAAGATAGCGTTGACTCTGATTACCATACTAACCGTAATTTTTTTTACTGTTTTAGTTCGGAGCGAAGCCCCGATTATAAGAGCAACATTTTGCACGTTATCTACGTCCGTTGCAATAATCGCAGGAAAACGGCGCACTGCGTTTTACACATTGTTCCTTTCTTACTGCTTTATCGCGGTAGTATGGCCTTCCTGGAGATTCTCCCTTTCCACGTTCCTCTCGTATGGCGCAACGCTTGGCATTATCCTCCACACAGCTAGAAAAGATTGCTACAGCAATGAGAATAAACCATTGTCTGAAAAAATTAGCGCGTATCTTAAAGAAGAATCATGGGTGAGCTTTCGCGCACATCTTTTTACTGCTCCGTTTATTTATTACTATTTTAAGCAAATATCACTGGTATCCGTACTATCGAACGTCCTTGTATCCTTTACTATCGCTCCGCTTATTATTTTCGGCTTTCTTACCGTTACGGCTGGGATGATCCACCAAAGTCTTGGGACCATTCCATCCATTCTATGCTACGGACTTTTGCAGTATATCATTTTTGTCGTAACATACGTATCGAAAATACCGTTCGCGATGATTAAATTGTAGTTGCTACTGAGCCTTAAATAAGCAAAATGTCCTCCACATTTATCACCAGACAGCACTTGCTTTTCGCAATGGGTATCTCTTTGGCTTCGCTTGTTATATCAAGCCTCATTATAACTCCCCGAGCAACAACCGTGGTCTTTTGCGACGTAGGACAAGCGGATGGGGCTTACATTCGCACTAAAGATGGTATTGATATTGTCATTGACGCAGGACCCAATAACCAAATGCTTTCCTGCATCGGAAAATATATGCCATTCTATGACCGTAGGATCGAGCTTGCGATTTTATCCCATCCCCAACGGGATCATATGCAAGGATTCTTTGCGCTTTTTGATCGATATCAAATTCCGGTATTCCTTACAGCGCGAAAACAAACCATTAGCGTCGGCTTTCAAAATCTGCTGAAAAAGATACGCAGTTCCCACACAGATATCCGTTTTCTTAGCTCAGGATACAAAATAACGCTATCACCCGAAAGTGCTCTCATTTTCATTTGGCCTGAAGGAATCGATACCGTTCCGGAGAAAACCGACGACAACTATTATTCCCTCATCTTTTTTTTCGAGGAGAGTGGATTCAAGGTCCTATTTACCGGAGATGCCACTGCGATTGCTTTGCGTGAATCATCGCAAAAATCCAATATGAAAGCGGACGTGTTAAAAGTTCCCCATCACGGCTCAAAAAACGGACTCACGCGGCAATTCTTATCTTTGACAGATCCTGACGTATCGGTGATAAGCGTTGGGAAAAACAATTCCTACGGACACCCGTCAAAAGAAACCCTGGACTTATTGAAAGCCTTGGGAAAAAAATACCGAAGGACGGATGAGCAAGGGGATATTGTTATTGAAATTCAAAATTCAAAGTTAAAAGTTAAAAATTGAGGTTTATTATTTATAATTTTGAACCGCAACTTTGAACTTTGCACTTTAAACTTTTAACTTAGTAGGATTCCTCTTACTTCTTTGAAGATATTGAAGGCTTCGTACCCAATCCAGGTTGGACCAACCAGATCCGAGGGCAACCCGGGATCTTCTTTCAATAAGGAGACATACTGATCAACCACATTCCTGAGTTTTTGTTCCCTCTCTCCCTCTTTTGAAAGAATGTCATGCCATACTTTAAACAATTCGCGGTATTTGTTGGAAAGCGTTTGGGTATCCCATACCTTGTCAATGAGGATCGTGCGATCCCCAAATGAATGTTGTGCTTCAAACGCCTGGATGTATGCTTCTTCTTCTTTTTGGGAAACCAACTCGCGTAACGTCTCAATGATCGGGTGAGGAGTCAACCAGAAGGATCGGTGCCAGGGCCCGAGTCCCCAACCTTGCATTTCCCGTCTAAATCTATCCCGAATCTCCCGTTTTTTTTCTGGAATTTCATAGGAAATGATGCGCCACTTCCCATCCCACTTTTCTTTCAGGAAACGGAAAAATGGGAAATAGAGACAGAGTTCCCTAAAACCTTTGTCTGTCAACCGATAGGAGGATTTCTCATCCGCCTCTTCTTCTTTCTCCGATTTCTCAATCAACCCCTCTTTTAAGAGAGCAGAAATCGTCCCACGGGTTTTCTGGTTAAAGGAAAGGTCAAAAACCAATTGGATTTTTTCGCCGATGTGAACAGGAGAGAATTTTGTATCTGAAATGAGGAAGAGAATAAGTAATATTTTCGTCCGTCTCTCTTTAACTCCCATACTGGTAAGACTATAACAGACGAAAATTTTTATGTCAAGTCTATTTACCACTTGACAAACACAGAAAATCTCTCTATTCTAAAAAATATACATACATGAGTAAAAATTCGTTCCGCAGGTTTTTCAAAATCTCGTCTTTTTTTTGTCTTTTTTTTATCGCTCTATTTATACTATTATATACTACAGGACAAAGTAATCCCGTTGAGGCCGCAGGGACGATCTCCAATGCCTATGACACGTTGACCAATCCCCGTTTATCCTTTAAGGGTATTGTTTCCGGAACCTTAGGGAATAATATTGTAAGCTTGAAAGGTGGAACCCAACCGGCTCCGGATAAGGACGTGGAACACCTGTTCATCGGGGACGAAATCTGTTTCCCAGGCCCTCTGCAGAACGGATGTGCAAACCAGACAGAATATTCCGTAACCTCTGTTGATATCGGAAATACCAGGTTTTTATTTTCTCCGACCTTGGTAAATATGGTGAAACTGAACGACTGGGCAATCGCCACTCAATCAGCACGACACAGTGTGACGTTCAAACCCAGCTCTGCCTTAAGTGGTACAGAGACTGCTCCGGCAAAAATCCTCATCAAAATCCCAATGACTGCAACTACCGGAAAAACGAGTCCATACTATTACAACGACGGTATCCCAGACTCTGACGGATTCGATGCCGCGGGCCTCGGAGTTACCGGAGCTGGAGTCATCCAAACCTACCTCGCCTTAAGCCCAGCGTCATTAACCATGCTTGCGGGATCCAGCACTTACAGTACGATTCCCAACTTTCACGTTATTACAGTCCTTTTTGCAGGTACCCCCACGAGTTCAACGCAAATTACCGTGGATATCGGAACAACCGGAGCCGATACGACAAAGTACTTCATAAATCCGGCAAAAAGTTTGACTCCGACACGATCCGGAACCGAACCAGGAACTGCCCATATTTCGGGTAAAGCCGATATCTGGCCAATTCTTATCGAAACACGAAACAACGTGGACGCAACCGTGGATGCGGGAACCGTACGGGTTGCGCCCGTTGAGGGAGTTCAAGTGTCGGCCTATGTCGATCAAACGCTAACGTTTAAGATGTGTGGAGTTAAAACAGATAAGACATTAAATGATACTTATGAAGCTACCTGCACATTTGCAGGAGTCGGG
>PEZG01000041.1 GCA_002774185.1 Candidatus Roizmanbacteria bacterium CG09_land_8_20_14_0_10_41_9
AAAAAAAGAAATGGCAGCTTTTTCATTTGTTTTTCTTAATCTCTCTATAGATTGTGGCGGATATGGTTTTTATCACCTCTTTAAGTTTTTCGAAATCTGATCCTCTCGTCATCACACAGAGTAAATACGGGTTGGACGGGTAATATACGATCCCGCAATCGTGAAGTTGCAGAGTGTTGGAATCCGCAGTCCCCCGTTCTCCAAATTTATGGGAGACCACAACATCCCGGGGAACCCCGGCTACGATTCCCTCCTTAAATTCTACCTGACTCAAAAACTCCAAGGCCTTTTCTGACATATTGCGATTCAAATAGGACGCATTATAAAGGATCCGGAAAAAAGACGCATAAGATTTGACGGACATATAATCGTCGCGGGTTCGAATCCCCGGGATCTCTATACTTAGGTCTTGATACACTTTATTGAGAGGGGCTCCACTGATGAACCCCAGTAAGGAATCCTTTGCTACGTTATCCGAATAAGCAATCATACGAAGTAGTAGATCATCAATCGTGTACGATTTTCCTACCTCTGCCTGGAAGGAGGAAGGGATCAGGGGACTTAGCGTATCGATTTTCTTTGTTGTCACTTTTTGTAAAAGGAGGGAAGGATCGGATTCTGCCTCTTTGAGATAGGCAATAAGGATTGGAACTTTTAAAAGGCTTGCTGGTGAAAATTTCTCCTGTTCGCCAATACCAAACCAGGGTCCGTTGTTCAACTCGCGAAAGTATACCGAGATATGGAAAACAGAGTCGTCATCCTTCACGGAATCTATGTATTTCTCCGTAAGATGCTTCATCTGGACCACTTCAGAGCTTTGGAATCCCTCCTCAGACACGCATTCCAACAGCGGATTGATGAACTTAAATCCGCCCTGTCTGAGTTCGAATTTTTTTTCTTTTGTTGTTGAGTCAATTTTTTTTTGCGAAGATCCTATTAAATATCCGGCAAAACCGGTAATGATGCAGAGGAATGTTATTGTTGCAATTTTTTTCATTGAAATAATCAAAAAGAGCTTCGATAAACTCAGCTCCCTTCGACCAATTACTTATAATCTCCTCACTGGTAACTCCAGGTGTTGGAGACCCTGAGCGAGGAACTGTTCTTAAGCGACGAGTCGAAGGGTCGAAAACCCTGAGCTTGTCGAAGGGTCGGAGTAGTGGGACTTGAACCCACGGCCTTCAGACCCCCAGCCTGACGCTCTAGCCATCTGAGCTATACTCCGAGTAAAAGACCATTTAGAATTAATAGTTTAGAATTAAGAATTCCGCACAATCTAGAATTTTTTTATACATATCTCATTCTTAATCCTTAATTCTGCATTCTTAATTCTATTGGTATTTTACCAGAAATCCCCCAAACTCTCCCGCATAGTATAATGTACTCATGAATCTCCCCTTCCTATCTTTATACTTTATACTTTATACTTTATGCCACCTTTTTATTTCTTACATAGTTCCCCGCTTCATTCCTTATCTTGGTTTTTTCCCCTATAAGGAACTGCTTCCGGATTACCACCTGCCTCCCTGGATCTCTGCATTCGCGAATTTTGATGGGATTCACTACCTTCTGATTGTGAAAAACGGGTATTCCCAGTACGAACAAGCGTTCTTCCCCTTTTACCCGCTTATGGTTAAATTCTTTTCCTTTGTGTTGGGAAATAACTATCTTGTTTCTGCCTTGTTTGTTTCAAACGTATGCTTTTTTTTCGGACTTGTAATGTTCGTAAAATATCTAAAGTTGATTATTAAGGATAAAGCGCAGATTTTTTACACAGTATTATTTCTCCTTGTGTTCCCTTCATCGTTCTATTTCGGAGCCGTATATACGGAAGGATTATTTTTTTTACTTCTGGTTTCCTCCCTATATTTCTTGGAAAAGAAACAGTATAAACTCGCCGGACTTTTCGCCGCTTTATGCTCCTTTACCCGCCTGATCGGAGTGTTTTTAATCATTCCCTTCTTGATACATGTCTGTAGCGTAATAGATTCTGCCTCAGCGCAGCCCCAATACGTGCTCGGACATCGCGTCCGACTGCGCCCGTGGTTGGGGCCCCCCGCGCTTCGCCACCTATTACGCCTACGCCACTATAATATACATTATATATATACTGTCCTCTCGCCCCTTCTCGGCCTCCTCGTCTACTCCATTTACCTTTGGATCACCACCGGAGACCCCTTGTTTTTCCTCACCTCTCAACCCGTATTTGGCGCCAACCGCTCCTCTTCAATCATCCTGCTTCCGCAGGTAATCGTACGGTATATAAAAATCTTTATCACCGCAGCACATGATTTCCGGTACTATGTTGCGGTCTCCGAATTTATTGTGTTTTCCGGCGTTTTCTTGGTTCTTTTTTATGATTTGATCTCTATTTTAAAACCAATCAACCCCGCTAAGCGGGGTCTCGGCTTTACTTCACGGGCCTCGAGGCTTGGGCTTAACCTATTTTCGTTCGCGAACCTTATCCTCCCAACTTTAACAGGAACATTTTCTTCCATCCCTCGGTACGTTCTATTTTCTTTATCGTTTTTCATCGTTCTCGCCTCTATAAAGAGTAAATTTATCAAAATCGGAGTCGGGATTTTCTTCCTTTTTTTGCAAATACTCATGTTGGGATTATTCATACAAGGATACTTTGTAAGTTAAAAGTTCAAAATTTAAAATTCAAAGTTTCAGTTTAAAATTAAAAATTATTTAATTAAAAACTTTTAACTTACAACCGTAATTTTGATACTTCGGCTTTGCTCAGTATCATCCTGAGCTTGTCGAAGGATGAACTTTGCACTTTAAACTTTGAACTTATTGTATGGCTAAACTGTTCCCTTTTTACAAAGTCCGCTCCGGAGGCCTAGATTTTCAAAAAAACGAAAAGGGTCCTCCACAAAATTCGCTTTTTTTTTACATCCTATTCATCGCTCTCATATTCTGCGGCCTTATCCTTCGGCTGTTCCAACTCACGATCGTAAAAGGGAACTACTACCAAAGGCTTTCCGAACAAAACCGCATCCGGGAACTCATCATTGATCCGAGGCGGGGATCCATCCTGGATCGAAAAGGAATGGTGATTGCCAAAAATGAAGAGTCGAAAACCGATCGGAATGACGCACATATCGAATCCGGACGCACCTATGGATATTCCTATTCCATCGCCCACCTGATCGGATACCGCCAAACTGCGGATAAAAACGATCTAAAAAATGACAATTGCATCAATCCGCTCCATTTGGGAGACAAGGTTGGTAAAAAGGGCGTGGAAAAATTATTCGAATGCGATCTGCGAGGCCTACATGGGAAAAAACTCATTGAGGTAGACGCTAAAGGCGCGTATGTGAAAACCATCACGGTTCAACCCCCGAAAGACGGTAAACCCATTCAGCTCGCTTTTGATTCTGTCCTCCAGGAAAAAGCCTATGAATTGATCAAGACAAAGAATGCCGTGGTTGTTGCTTTGAAGCCTAAAACCGGAGAGGTGCTTATTCTCACCTCATCTCCATCCTTTGACCCACAGGATTTTGAGGATGCGAACACTTCGTCGATCCGCAAATATTTCTCAGATCCCTCCAAACCCATGTTCAATCGTGCGACTGAAGGCGTGTACCCTCCAGGGTCTCTTTTCAAACTCACGGTTGCGTCTGGGGCTCTGGAGGAAAAAAAGATTACGGAAAAAACCCTATTCGAGGACACCGGCACTATTAAAGCGGGGCCCTTGACATTTGGGAACTGGTATTTCCTGCAGTATGGGAAAACCGAAGGGATGGTTGATATAGTCAAAGCAATCCGCCGCTCCAATGATATTTTTTTCTACAGGACGGGCGGGCTTTTGGGACCTGAGGATTTGAAAAAATGGGCTGAGATATTTGGTTACGGCAAGCAAACGGGAATCGGGTTTGAAGAAGCCGAGGGAACCATCCCTTCCCCATTTTGGAAAGAGGAAACCCTAAAGGATCAGTGGTATACAGGTGATATGTACAATTTTTCCATCGGTCAAGGATATTTATTAACCACTCCTCTTCAAGTCGCCCTTGCTTCCTCGGTGTTTGCAAACGACGGATCCCTGTGTGTCCCGCAATTATTAAAGGTTAATGACGAAATTAAACCCCAGTGCAAAAAACTTCCCCTTTCCGATAAAACTATAGCGTTAATAAAGCGGGGAATGGAAGAGGCGTGTTCTCCCGGCGGCACGGGTTGGCCGCTTTTCGATTTTTCCGTTTCCTCCACATCCGCAAAAATCCAAACCGCATGCAAAACCGGCACAGCAGAATCCCATAGCGTGTCCGGAATCCCCCATGCGTGGTTTACCGTCTATGCCCCATCCTCCAATCCGGAGATCGCACTCACCATCCTTATTGAAGAAGGCGGGCAAGGCTCTGATGTTGCCGCCCCGATCGCCAAGGAAATCCTGAAATCTTACTTTGAACGAAAGGAATAAATCTCGCATCTTGTTGTATATAGTCCGTTGACTATAGATAATTCAAAGTTAAAAGTGCAAAGTTGCAGTTCAAAGTTTTAAGTTGATGTGATACAGAATCAGGAATATAAAAAAAAGCTCATAGCAAGAGGTATCACGTTAGGAAGAAAAACAATTTTATTAATAGATAGGTTCCCAAACAAGAAATCTGCGTGGGTAATTGCGGATCAACTCTTAAGAGCTTCCACATCGGTTGGAGCTAATATTAGTGAAGCACAAGCTGCCGCAAGTAAGAAAGATTTTATTAATTTCTTAAACTATTCTTTGAAAAGTGCGAATGAGACTAAGTTCTGGCTCATTCTCTCGAAAGATCTGTCAAATATTTTGGTAAATGATATTAATATTCTCCTATCTGAAACGATCGAGCTCTCAAATATTCTTGGTTCGTCTATCAAGAAACTAAAAAACATCGAATAAGTTTAAAATTTAAAGTTCAAAGTTCAAAATTTCAGTGAAAAATTAAAAATTATTCCTCAAGCCTCATACGAAACTTTAAACTTTTAACTGTAACTTTGAATTTTGCACTTTGAACTTTAAACTATATTACTCTTGACAATTTAATGAGATAAATACATAATAGGAAGCGGTGGCTGAA
>PEZG01000019.1 GCA_002774185.1 Candidatus Roizmanbacteria bacterium CG09_land_8_20_14_0_10_41_9
TACTGAGCCAGGACATGGTATCCACTCCAAGTCCCTAACTTTGCAGAAACTTCATCAAGAAAAATCGGCGGAACATATTTGATTGTATCATCTATGGCTGTCGTTGTTTTTTGCAGGTAAGAAAACGGTGGAATTCTTCCTAAGGATGAGTGTTTCCGGACACAGTTGTAGTAGTAGAGATAATTGAAGGCTTCTTTGTAAAATTGATCGTACGTGGTAATCGTATGGATTCGGGGAATGTAGAACTCATCATCATCTGTTTTGTGTGATCTTTCAAGATGAGCATTTTCCTCAGGATGTTTTTTTCTGTTTTGAATGATAAAACAACCAAAGCCTTTGAGTAGTTTCCTCAGTTCCACAATCTTGTACCAGCAATCTCCTCCAAACTCAATCCCGTGGTCAACCGTGTAGACAATACGAACAGTCACGCCATGAGAGCGGAGCCATGAGGTAACCCACAGAAACCAGGTTAATCCATTGGTCCATGATTTTTCTTTTGAAAAGGCGATTAATTTGAATCTTGAATTCACGTCCACTGCTCCCCACTGGTACAGAGGCAGATCATGGCGGAGAATATGGGTAATCTGGGAGGAGGACAAGGCTTTCTGATCAATAATGTGTTTGAGATCAACTTGGACGACTTCAAATGCTTTGGCTGTATACCAGTCAACAAAAGGACGAGCAGACCGTTTGTATCTTTTCCTGATTTTTGTTTTGGTTTTTTTGTTGCGTCTGACAATATTTCTGATCGTATGATGGGAAAGCGTGATCCCATACTGTTCCTGCAGTTCCTCTTTGAGACGGAGAGGACCATAGTTTGTTTTTTCCTTCAGCAGTAGTACTTTTGATTCAATGTCCTCATTGGTTTTGTTTTTGACCGTATGGGGAGCAGTTGATAGATCGTCCAGACTCTTTCTTTTCTGTTTTGCGAGTGCCTTGTAGATGGTGGATCGGGTCGTATGAAGAAGACGTGCAGTTTCACTTACATTCCCGTTGTTACTTTTGAGTATCTGCAGTATTGCCTGCCTAGCGGCTTTTGGTGATATCTGCCGTAGCTCATTGTATTCTAAATGGATGCCAGTTGTCATGGATTCGGTGTGGTAACTTGTAATAGTCCTCACCGAATAATTCTAGACATCTCTGCCGGTACTTTTCATACCGTTCCCGTTCTGAAAAGTGTATACCATGTGCTGACCTCCCTACACTCATAAACCGCTTCTTCTTGATTACAAAAAAAAGTGGAGTATCATGGGGTTTATTGATGCAAGAAAGATTTTTATCTTCGGGAATAGAAGATGAGAAACCACTTCAAGAACGCTGCGGTATTGTTGCGATATTTGGACCACCCTCTTTGAACCAAGTTCCCCTTGCGCTTCGTGCAGGTCTTGGCGTTCAGCACCGAGGTCAGAATGGAGCAGGCATGACTCTTCAAACAGAAAACGGAATTACCAGATATACTGGGGAAGGACTTCTAAGAGATATATTTACACCCAAAGTGGTTGAAAAGAAACTCTCACGTGCAAGTAGAATTACCCTTTTACATACTCGTTATGGAACATCGGGAGACTATCGTTCTGATAATATCCAACCCTGCATGGTGAGAGCTAGTGATGGCACAGATGTTGTCGTTATCCATAATGGAGAATTTGCAAATTCCGAAGCAATGAGAGAAAGGGTGATGGGTCCTACTCCTGAAGGAGTAAGCGATACATACTTGTTCACACAATTACTTGCGCAGGCCACTGGAAACTCTTGGGAGGAAAAATTAGTAAGAACATTGGAAAGCGTAAAAGGAGCATACAGCTTGGCAATACAGATTGGCCCACAGCTTTTTTTGGCTCGAGATGAATTTGGTCTTCGGCCTCTCATGTTGGGAAGAACCTCGGATGGCTGGATCGCGGCGTCAGAAACCCATGCGTTGGATAAAGTCAACGTCAGGCCTGTTCGGGAAATAAAAAAAAATGAAATCGCCCGTATCGATGAACAAGGTCTTCATACTATAAGGGAAGGAGTTGATGGTTCAGGTCTTTGTGCTTTTGAACTTGCATATTTTTCTAGACCTGATTCTTTAAAACCAACCTATGACGAAGAAAGCGGCATAGCGGAAGATCCTAGGAATTGGAGGACCATCTCATCCTTCCGTCACAGATGTGGAGAAATTCTTGCACAAGAAGCACCCATCAATAATGCCACATTTGTCGTTGGCGTTCCTGATTCGGGAGTTGCGGTTGGAACTAGCTATGCTGAGGCCTCAGGTGTTCCTTATGTTCAAGCAATCCTTAGGGATCATTTTGATACCAATGGAGATAAGCGCCTCTTCATGACGGACAATGATATAAACGCTATTGGTTCAAAAGTTCTTGGTAAATTATCTATTCTTAATGATTCAGAAATGTGGGAAGATGCGATTGTTGTTATTGGTGATGATTCGATTGTTCGAGGAAATGTTTCACGAAAAATTGTAGAGATAATAAGATCATTAGGAGCAAAAGCAGTCCATTGGGTTATAGGATTTCCTGCCGTTGCTCATCGGTGCTATCTTGGAGTCAGCATGAGAACCGAGGAAGAACTCATTGCTGCTGGACATCATTCAGATCCTGTCGCCATCGCACAGGAAATCGGTGCAGATAGCGTACACTACATTAGTCATGAAGGTTTTGTCCGAGCGAGTAATCGTTCAGGTAGTGTAGTTATTCCTAGAAATCCTCAGGAAATTTTTTTGGCAAATAATTTATGTGGTGGATGTGTTACTGGTATTTATCCAGTAGATAGAGAAGGAAATATTTTTCAATACGCGAGGTAAAATATTTTTAATCTGTAGCAATTTAAAATTTCGATATGTATAATGGACTCGCATGAAACGCAACGATGAACGGTATGCGCTAATCAGCGTCTATGATAAAACCGGAATCGTTGCACTTGCAAAATATCTTCATGATCTTAACTACAAAATAATTTCTACGGGTGGAACTGCAAAAGTATTAACGGAAAATAATATCCCCGTTATCCCGATTCAAAACATAACCGGCAATCCCGAAAGTTTTGACGGCCGCATGAAAACCATCAGCTTCCAAATTGAGTCTGGAATTTTATTTGATAGACAAAATCCTACTCACATAAAAGAAGCACATACGCTACATATTAAACCGATCGATATCGTTGTTTGTAATCTTTACCCTTTTGAGGAAACGATAAAAAATTCTCATACGTCTTTGGAAACCGCGATAGAAAATATTGATGTGGGAGGATCTACGATGTTACGTGCAGCTGCCAAGAATTTTCAAAATGTTTTAGTAGTTACCGATCCTAAAGATTATGAATCCCTAAAGTCAGCTCTAAAACAAAAAGGTATTACCCAGAAATTTAGAAAAGAACTCGCAGCAAAAGCATTTGCTCTTATTTCTTTTTACGATAGCCAGATCGCCGCTTATTTAAATACGGATTTATTCCCCGGAACGTTAACTCTTCCTAGCCGAAAGTTATTGGACCTCAGGTACGGAGAAAACCCGCACCAGTTAGCCTCGGTATATCAGCGCCCAAATACGAAATCATTCCTTAACGCGTTGAAAAAAAATGGCGGTCTGGACTTGTCCCTCATTAATGTTACAGATATCAATGCCGGATTGGAATCTGTCCGTCTTTTTTCAGAACCTGCGGCAGTCGTGATAAAACACAATACCCCCTGCGGGATTGCGCTGGGAAAAACTCTCCAAGAGGCACTGAAGCGCGCGATTGAAGCAGATCCGCAATCTGCTTTTGGGGGCGTTATCGTACTGAATAAACCGTTGGATTTGAAAACCGCAAAAGTAATCGCATCTTTTAAAACCGAAAAAAAAGGGAACATCGATATTGTCGCATCCCCCTCCATGACCGACGATGCTTTGGAGCTATTGAAAAAAACCCGAAAAAATATGGGCCTGTATTCGTTTGGGAAAATCCACCCTGTCCCGTCAACAATGAATATGAAGTGGGTAGACGGAGGATTCATCATGCAAACCGCGGATTGCGATATTGAGGACGGGTTCAAGGATTGGAAATGTGTGACGAAAGCAAAACCGACAAAAAAACAATTGGCAATGATGCGCATAGGATGGAAATTCATTTCCCGAATGAAATCTAATACGATCGTCGTGATGGATAAAAACATTCCGATGACGCGGGGAATCGGCTGCGGTCAAACCTCACGAGTCGGTGCAGCTCATATAGCTCTTAATCAATCGGAGAAATTTGCAAAAGGCGCGATCCTCGTAAGCGATAGTTTTTTCCCTTTTGATGATTCGGTCAAATTGGCCGCGAAATACAAAATCGCAGCCATTGTCCAACAAGGTGGATCTGTCAATGATCGGGCGTCTATTGACGCTGCAAACCGAAGCAGTATCCCAATGGTATTTACCGGGAGACGAGCTTTTTGGCACTAGGATTATGAGTTTATAAAAAACCGTATGGTACACGTCATTATCGGTTCCCAATGGGGAGACGAGGGAAAAGGAAAAATTGTCGATTTGCTTTCCCAAAAAGCAGATTGCGTTGTACGATTTCATGGGGGAAATAATGCCGGACATACGATCATTAATAACTTAGGAAAATTCCCACTCCATCTCGTCCCATCAGGAATCTTCAACACAGCATGTAAAGTGTTTATCGCTAATGGCGTCATCATCGATCTTGGAGTTCTAATTACCGAGATAGAAATGCTGAAAAAAGTTCTTCCTAATTTTTCCAATAGGCTTTATATATCTCCCCGATGTAATCTGATCATGCCCTATCACAAACTCCTTGACCGGTTATATGAAGAGGCAAAGGGGAAAGCAAAAACCGGAACTACGGGCCGCGGGATCGGACCCACCTATGCCGATAAGGTCTCCTACAGCGGGATACGGATTTTTGACATGCTGGATCCGAAACGATTTCAAGAACGGTTGAAAATACTGCTGATGGTAAAAAATAAAATTATTATTACCCTGGGCGGGAAACCGTTGAAACTAAAAACTATCTATTCACAAACCCTTGAAGAGTTCCAAAAAATAAAACCCTATGTTAAAGAAACTTTTCAACCTTTATATGAGGCTATCCAGAAAAACGAAAAAATCATCTGTGAAGGCGCGCAGGGGATTTTCCTCGATAATGATTGGGGCACATATCCTTATGTTACCGGATCGTCGGTTGTCGCCGGCAATGTTACTGCAGGGTGTGGAATTGCGCCGAGGCACGTGAAGAGGATTACCGGCATCTGTAAAGCCTATACAACCCGTGTCGGTAATGGACCGTTTCCAACAGAATTAATGGATAAAACCGGTGAGATTATGCGGAAAATTGGACAGGAATTTGGAACTACAACCGGCCGGCCCCGTCGCTGCGGTTGGCTGGATTTGGAGCTTCTCAGATTCGCCTGCTGCCTCAACGGATTTACGGATCTTGCCATAACAAAATTGGATATCCTGGATCATTTTAAAACGATAAAGATTTGCGTCGGATATGCGCTTCGCAATAAAAAAGTACGGCATGTTGACTGCGATACTCATCTTTTAGGAAGGGTAAAGCCTATCTATAAAACCATGAGGGGATGGAATCGATCCACAAAAGATATGCGATCCTATAAAGATTTGCCAAGTGAAGCAAAAAAATATCTGAAAGAAATTTCACGACACGTTAACGTTCCCATCTCTTTGATATCTGTTGGCCCTGAAAGAAATCAGACCATCTATGAAACCAATTGATTTTTCGACCCACCGGATTGAAGTTTGTCCAACCGTACCTGACGCGCGCGCACAAGTCAGAAAAAAGAAAATCGAACTCATGGGTTTTGGCAGAAAAATCGAAAGTGTCTTTTTGGCCGATGTCTATACGATCGATAAAACATTTGTGCCAGGCGAACTCAAAAAAATTACCAATGCTCTTATCAATCCCATCACCCAGCGGGCGCATATCGATACATTCTATAGACCGTCCTATTTCGGATGGGCAATCGAGATCGGCTATCTTCCCGGCGTCACCGACAACATTGCGACAACTACTAAAGAGATCATCGAAGATTTGCTAAAAAATCCTTTTAGGCAAACCGAAGGAATCTACACATCCCAGCTAATTTTCCTTTCGGGAAAACTAACAGCCTCCGACATCCACTGCATTGCCTCCGGACTGATTAACCCACTCATCCAGAGAATTATTATAAAAAGCGCTGCCCAATATGTAAAAGAGGAAGGCATGGGAAAAACCGTCCCCAAAGTAAAAATGGACCATGCGCCAAGAGTTGATACGGTAAATCTGGACGTGTTAGATGATGAGTTAACCGTGATTGGTAAATCTGGCATTGCAGACCGTGACGGATCACGGCGCGGCCCTTTGGCCCTTGACTTAACCTACATGAAAGCGATTCAAACGTATTTCAAAAAAGCAAAAAGAAATCCCACAGATATTGAACTCGAGTCAATCGCTCAAACCTGGTCTGAACACTGCAAACATACGATTTTCAGCGACCCGCTGGATGAGGTAAAAAACGGGCTTTTCAAAACATACATTAGAGCGGCAACAGAAAAAATCAGAAAACAGAAGGGTAAACAAGATATGTGCCTTTCCGTCTTCACTGACAATTCCGGTGCAATCGAATTTGACGAGAAATATGCCATTACCCACAAAGCCGAAACTCACAATAGCCCCTCCGCACTTGACCCTTATGGAGGCGCGATCACAGGAATTGTCGGCGTGAATCGTGACACGATTGGATTTGGCAAAGGAGCAAAACCGATCATCAACATATATGGATTCTGTTTTGCCGACCCCACCGCGAAAACTGTTTTGTATAAAGATCGCGAATTGAAACAGAAGATGCTCTCCCCCGACCGGATTATGACGGGCGTTATTGAAGGCGTGAATAACGGAGGCAACTGTTCGGGAATCCCAACTCCCCAAGGTTTTGTGGTTTTTGACAACCGCTACATCGGTAAACCGCTTGTCTTTGTCGGTACAGTCGGTTTAATACCAAAAAAAATACATGGCCGTTTGGCTTTTTCTAAAAAAGCAGAACCAGACAACTACATCGTAATGGTGGGGGGTCGAGTCGGTCAGGATGGGATTCACGGGGCGACGTTTTCTTCGGAAGCACTGGATTCTGGAAGCCCAGCAACCGCCGTCCAAATCGGCGACCCCATCACCCAAAAAAAATTAAGTGACGCCATTGTGAAGGAAGCGCGCGACCGCAAACTGTACACAAGTATCACGGATAATGGTGCCGGTGGTCTTTCGTGCTCGGTTGCTGAAATGGCTAAGGAGGCGGGCGGCTGCAAAGTCCAACTTGAGAAAGTTCCGTTGAAATATCCCGGACTTGACCCGTGGAAAATCTGGATTTCCGAATCCCAAGAACGCATGACCCTCGCGGTACCTAAAAATAAGTGGAAAGAGTTCAATGGACTTATGAAAAAACGGAGCGTTGAGGCGACTATAATCGGTACCTTTACCAAGTCGGGATTTTGCCAAGTTACTTACAACAATAAAACCATCATGAACATCGACATGGAATTTCTCCACGATGGTTTACCTCCCCGACCCATGACAACGATTTATAAAACATCCCTTCATGTCGAACCGAAAATCAAAAAAATCAAAAATCTCACTCTCACGCTGACTACCATGCTCTCACGGTTGAATATTGCCTCCTTTGAGTTCATTTCCATGCAGTACGATCATGAAGTGCAGGGGACCTCCGTCATCAAACCGCTGCAGGGAAAAGGTAGGGTGAATGGAGACGCTAGCGTAGTAAAGCCGGTCCTATCATCCAAAAAAGGCGTTATCATTTCCCAGGGAATTTTACCGCACTACAGCGATATTGATACCTATCATATGGCGGGCTGCTCCATAGATACTGCTATTCGCAGCGCAGTTACATCGGGCGCAGATCCAAACCGTCTGGCACTTCTTGATAATTTCTGTTGGTGTAGTTCAACGGAACCGCAGCGTCTGGGGCAGCTGAAGCGAGCAGCACAGGCTTGTTTTGACTGCGCCGTTGCTTTCAAAACGCCATTTATATCGGGAAAAGACAGTATGTTTAATGACTTCAAAGGGTATGATAAAAAAGGTAAACCAATAAAAATTTCCATTCCTCCCACCCTCCTTATTTCCTCAATCGGCGTTGTTGATGACGTGACCAAAACAGTTTCCATCGATCTTAAATCACCCGGTGATTTGATATATATCCTTGGCGAAACACACGAAGAGCTGGGTGGATCAGAATACTTCAATATGATGGGGTATATTGGAAACGTCGCCCCTTCTGTTAACGCCCGCAAAAATTTAAAGTTATATAAAGCTTTTTCCCAATGCGCGAAAAAGAACCTGATCGCATCCGCAATCAGTGTAAACCGTGGAGGGATTGGAGTAGCCTTGGCAAAATCCGCCATTGCAGGCATGCTGGGAATCGACGTCTCTTTGAAATCCGTACCCGGCGCCGTATTCCGCGTCGACTTTGCGCTATTTTCTGAATCCCAGGGACGGATTGTAGCGACCGTCAACCCAAAAAATAAAAAAACATTTGAAAAAAATATGAAAGGGGTTCCGCATGCGGTTATTGGGAAAGTAACCAGCAACAACTTTATACTAATGAAGGATTTAAGCAATGAAACTATTATCAAACTCTATTTGGATAAAGCATCAGAAGCTTATAAGTCAAGATTTAAAAACTATTAGTATGGCTAAACCGAATGTCATCGTCCTTTCAGGATATGGATTAAACTGCGAAGAGGAAACGAAGTTTGCTTTTGAGCTGTCTGGTTCGAAAGCAGAGATTATCCACATTAATGATTTGATCCAAAAACCGTCCATTTTTGATAAATATCAGATTATGGCCGTTCCCGGCGGATTTGCTTATGGCGATGATACCGGCTCCGGCAACGCTTATGCCAATAAATTGAAAAATCATCTTTGGGAAAAGATTGAAAATTTTGTCCGCAAGGACCGGTTGGTCATCGGTATTTGCAACGGGTTTCAAATCCTCGTTAACCTCGGACTGTTACCGGCATTCGACAAAAATTATGGTAATCGGCAAGTTGCGCTTTTACACAACAACTCCGCCCGTTATACGGTCCGCTGGGTGGATTTGAAAATCGAAAATAATACCCCTTGGTTTGCCCATATCAAAACTATCTCACTGCCGATTGCCCACGGAGAAGGAAGATTCTTTGCGACCTCCGAAATACTGTCGAAACTGAAAAAAAAGAAACTGGTCGCTGCCCGCTATGTGAAGAGAGAAATCTGCACATATCAGTCACTACCTGCGAATCCCAACGGCGCACTTGATGGCATTGCTGCAATAACCGATGAATCGGGTAGGATTTTGGGCATGATGCCTCACCCGGAGCGCGCAATCTTCTTTACTCACCTTCCCCACTGGCCGCTTCTTAAAGAACAATATTTAAGGAACAAAAAATCATTGCCGAAATTCGGACCCGGATTGCAAATTTTTAAAAATGCAGTTAGTTATTTCCTATAATGAATCCTTATCTGGTGGCGCTTGATTTTGATGGCACTGCAGCCAAGACTTTTACTGACAGCCCCCATCATATAACCGTAAGTACGGCTTATCTTTCGGCAATAGAACAACTCTTTGGGCGTCAGGGATTAGAAATATATATTGAGGAAGGAGAACACAGAAACAGAGCCCCAACGGAAATTATTCGGTCGTTACTCGAACAGGGATGTGGGAATCAATCGCCTTTCTCTTCAAAGGAACTAACAGAACAGTTAATGCAATTAAAACTAGCCTCGCTATTGGGTGAAATAGGTCCGCAGTGGCCACAACCCTGCGAAGGTTTTTTAAATTTCTGGCACGTTCTCGAAAATTTAAGATTATATTATGGAGTAAGTGTCAGAACCGCAATCATCTCGTCAGGACATGAAACATTTATAAAGAAAACTTTTGATGCATGGGGTATTCCTTTACCACATTATCTTGTTACGGAAGACGATATCAGGCCCAGGAAAAATCCTCGAGAACTGGAAAGACGTTTTAAGCCAGGATGTCTTCCCTTGGCCATTACCCATAGAAGATGGTTGAGGGATACCCAAGGAAGCGGATATTCCACGGCTGATGCCGCATCTTCGAAATCTTACATGATTTATTTTGGAGACGATATCGAAAAGGATGGAGGGATGGCATATCGAGCAAGATTGCCTTTTGGATTATTTAAAGAAGGCGCGCCATACGAACCATTACCGAATGGATTGACTTTTGGAGATTGGAATGTGGTCGCCACATGGTTAAGAAATAACCATCACGCGATGCTTGAAGGCAGATCTTTTTCTGAAATATTTAATCAAAGATGTGCCACAATAGAAGGAAACAGAAGTCGTGGAGAACGGATGAGGTAAATGAATAGCCAATTATGAAAAAAAATAACTGGTATGTGATAACCGGCGCTCCCTCAGCGGGAAAGACTACACTACTGAAGGAGCTTGAGAAAAAAGGCTATACGGTTATTTATGAAGCTGCCCGTATTATTATTGATCGGGAAATGAAAAAAGGTAAAAAACTATCTGAGATTAGGAAAAACGAATTGGAATTTTAAAAAGAGGTTCTCCGATTTAAAATCGATTTGGAAAAAAAACTTTCCCCGAAAAAAACCATTTTTTGGGAACGGGCAATTCCCGACAGTATTGCCTATTATGAAATGTGCGGATTAACCAATGATCCCCTGTTAAATAGAGTTCTGAAACGGTGTTCCTATAGAAAAGTTTTTTTGTTAGAAATGGGAGGCTTTGTCCAAGACTACGCCCGAACCGAAGATCCGAAAAAAGCATTGCGGATCGAAAAACTTCTGGAAAAAAGCTACCGGCGGGTGTCTTGCCATTTGGTCAAAATTCCGTTTTGGTCTGTCAAGAAAAGATTGGATTTTATCGTTAATCATCTATAATAGATAAAAATATGTCGCGATTCGATTTCTCCTCTTATCTTTCCCCGTTCACCTGGAGGTATGGGTCAGAAGAAATGCGCACTATCTTTTCAGAGAAGTTTAAATTTGAATCATGGAGAAAAATTTGGGTCGCATTAGCCCAGACCCAATACGAAGCGGGCCTCTTGAGTAAAAAAGAACTAAATGATCTGAAGAAAAATCAAAACCATATTGATATCGAACGGATTTTGGAAATAGAAAAAGAAACAAAACATGATGTTGTTGCGGCAATCAAAGAATTTGCAGAAAAATCAAAAATCGGCGGGGGGAAAATCCATCTGGGAGCAACCAGCATGGATATCGTCGACAACGCAGACGCAATCCGGATCCATCTCGCACTTAAAATAATCCTACTTAAAACCAAGCATATCCTTGAGCTTTTTTCCGAACAAATAAAAAAATATGCGCGCCTCACCTGCATCGGCTATACCCACCTTCAGCCCGCAGAACCGACAACCGTCGGATACCGGTTGGCTTTTTATGCTCAAGATATTCTTACATCCTTCGAGTTTTTGTCTTTTGCAGAGAAAAATTTCAAAGCAAAGGGCATGAAAGGAGCGGTTGGAACCGCCGCAAGTTATCATTCCTTACTGGAAGGAAAGGGTATGGATCCATCTGACTTTGAAAAAAAAGTGATGAAGAAAATCGGAATGGATGCGGTGTTGATTTCAACGCAAGTGTATCCGAGACAGTTTGATTTCATCGTCCTCTCTAGCCTTTCTTCCCTATCTCTCTCCTTTCATAAATTTGCGGCCGATCTTCGACTCCTTCAATCCCCAACAATTGGAGAATGGAGTGAACCGTTCGGGAAAAAACAGGTCGGATCCTCTGCGATGCCGTTCAAAAAAAATCCCATTAACTCGGAAAAAATCTGTTCGCTTGCCCGCTATGTTTCCACCCTTCCAAAAATCACCTGGGAGAATGCTGCCCATTCATACCTCGAACGGACCTTGGACGATTCGGCAAACAAAAGGATCATTATTGCAGAAAGCTTCTTAGCAATGGATGAGATTCTTAATACTGCTGAAAAAATCATAAAAGGACTGGTTATAAACACGGAAAAGATCGAGTTTAACCTTAAACAGTATTCTCCCTTTGCCGCAACCGAGGGAATCCTTATCGCGCTGGTCAAAAAAGGAGCGGATCGGCAGAAAATGCATGAGCTCCTGCGAGAAATCTCCCTTGCCGCATGGTCTGGAATTCAAAAAGGAAAAACAAATCCAATGATCCTGATGATTAAAAATCATAAAGAAGTAGTAAAATATCTCAAAGAAAAAGATTTGGAAGAACTGATCAATATAGAAAACCATGTTGGGGATGCTCCCGAACGCGCCTTGCAGCTCATAAAAAAAATTAAAAGTTTAAAATAGGATATGAAAAAATCGATATCGATCGTTATGGGGAGCGATTCTGATTTACCGGTTGTCAAGGATGCCACAAAAATCTTGAGCGAGTTTGGCGTCCCCTATGAGATCGATATTTTATCCGCGCACCGCGCACCGGATGCAACACTCGCATTTGCAAAAAACGCATCGAAAAAAGGGGTCAGGGTCATTATCGCGGCAGCAGGCGGTGCAGCCCACCTGGCAGGAGTGATTGCGTCCCATTTCCCTCTTCCGGTGATCGGAATCCCGATAAAAAGCTCTACTTTGTCTGGGATTGACTCGCTGTATTCCATCGTCCAGATGCCACCTGGAATCCCCGTTGCAACGGTTGGGATTAATGGAGCACAAAATGCCTCACTTCTTGCAATTCAGATTTTAGCAACCAGCGATAAGAAATTGGAGAAAAAATTGGTAGATTACAAAAAAGGCCTCGCAAAAAAAGTTTTAGAAAAATCAGAGAAATTAAAAAAACTGGGAGTTGAACGATATTTGCTGGAAATAAAAAAATAGCATTTATTATTTGTTAACGTTTGAAGATGCCTGTTTTGAACGACTTGAGAGGTGCGCATCCCGATGCAATCGGGAGAGCACGCTCATGGAGATGAAAAACACGGCATCGAAAACGTTAGAATTTCTAAATATGGTTCAATCTAAAACTATTTTCAAATCCATCCCCCATGTTTTGAAAACCATTAACCTCCCGTCTCTTGGAACAAAATCCCAGGGAAAAGTGAGGGATATTTTCGTCAAAGACGGGAAAAGAATTCTTATCACGACAGATCGTCAATCCGCTTTCGATGTAGTCTTGGGACATATTCCCTTCAAAGGAGCGGTTCTCAATTTACTCTCACAATTCTGGTTTGAGAAAACAAAACATATTGTTAAAAACCACATGATTTCGGTTCCCGACCCAAACGTGATGATTACGAAAAACTGCAAAGGGATCCCGGTTGAGATGATTGTCCGAGGCTATATATCGGGCGTTACTAAAACCTCCATTTGGTATTCCTATGAAAAGGGAGAAAGAACCATTTACGGTTTAAAATTTCCCGAAGGGTTAAAGAAAAATCAGGCGCTTCCCTCGCCTGTCCTCACCCCGACGACCCATGGTGGAGGCAAGGGAGGGCACGACGAAAGACTAACAAGAGAAGAAATCATCCAGAGAAAAATCGTGGACAAAAAATTGTACGAAAAGATGGAGAAGATCACGCGTGAACTTTTTAGATTTGGAAGCGAACTGTGTAAAAAACGGGGTCTCATATTGGTGGATACCAAATACGAATTCGGACTGTACAACGGAGAGCTTACGTTGATTGACGAGATCCACACTCCTGACTCATCCCGTTTCTGGATTGCTAAAACGTATAAGGAACGTTTCAAAAAAGGACTGGAACCGGAGAATTTTGACAAAGAATTTTTGCGTCTGTGGTATGCCAAACGCGGATACCGGGGAGACGGGAAACCTCCTCCTATGTCAAAAGACCTCATCGTCACTTTGGCAAAACGGTATATCGCAATCTACGAGAAATTAACCGGAAAAAAATTCAAAGCATTTGCGCACCCTATTGAAAAGAGAATAAAAAAAGCTCTGAATGCAGTATGAAAATAACGTACTCCCAAGTCGGTGACAATTACGAGACTAAAGATCCGATTAAAAAACTGGCACAGACTGCAGCCGCCCAAACGGGGAAAAATTTGCGGCGTCACGGATTTGCTGAAATAAGAGATAGCCACGGAGAATCTGCTTACGTCTGGCAACAGAGAAAGGTTCTCATGGCATCGGTCATCGAGGGACTCGGAACAAAGAATCTCATAGCGGACGAGGCAAGAAAAATTACCGGGAAAACCTACTATGATGTTGTTGGTCATGATACGGTAGCAACCATCATTAACGACTTAACCACAGTCGGCGCAGCTCCTCTCACAGTTCATGCATACTGGGCAATAGAAGATAATAGCTGGCTTGAAGACAGGAAACGCATGGAGGATCTAATCAAAGGTTGGAAAAACGCGTGCGATTTGGCCGGAGCCAGTTGGGGTGGAGGTGAAACTCCGACCATGAAGCAGATCGTGGTTCCCGGTACATCCGAGTTTGGAGGATCTGCGGTTGGCATCATCAAAAATAAAAAAAACCTCATTATTGATAAAAATCTAAATAGTGGAGACCGCATTGTCCTTTTAAAAAGCAATGGGGTCAATGCTAACGGGATATCGCTGACCCGCGCCATAGCTAAAAAATTGCCAAAAGGGTATGCTACAAAACTCCCCAGCGGAAAAATATACGGAGAGGCGCTCCTTACCAAAACCAATATTTACGCAAAGCTTATCCAAAATCTTTTTAAGGAAAAAATCAATCTACATTACATCTCAAATATCACCGGCCACGGCACAAGAAAAATAATGCGCGCAAAAGGGAACTTTACCTACGTTGTCGAACGGATCATAGAACCGCAGGAAATTTTCCACTTCATAAAAAAACACGCCAATCTTACCGACTACGATATGTACGAAACCTATAACATGGGTATGGACTACGCTCTTTTGATTCCTCCGAAGAACGTTGCAAAAACCAAAAAAATCATCAAAAAATGCGGGTTTGATGGTATTGATGCCGGATACGTTGAAAAAGGGAAAAGACAGGTGATCATCAAGCCAAAAAACCTGGTTTACAAGGCGGAGACGCTTGATCTTCGCTAAATAATCCGCTTCAGTCGTTCTACACACTCTTCTTTCCCCAATACTTCCATGGATTCGTTCAACGGAGGGGAAATTTTTTTACCGGTGATTGCGACCCGTAATACCATGAAGAATTCGCTATTTTTTACCCCCTCTTTTTTTGCCAGATTTTGCATGATCTCCCCAATTTGGGAAGCTTTCCACTCCCTCACTTCTTGTAATGACAGATGAATTTTTTTAAGCAATCCTTTTTTTTCGGATAAGTCTAGTTCATATTTTTCCGGCCTCTTGAAAAAAAATTCACACAAGGGCAGATAGTCGGACAATTTCTTTATCCTTTCCTGGATCAACGGAATCGTCTTTGTAATGATAGTTCTGTCATAATCTCTTCCAACATAATTCTGAATTCTTAATTCCAAATTCTCAATTCTCAATTTTCGAAGGTATTCCCCATTCATCCATTCCAGTTTCACAACATCAAATGCAGGTCCAACTGCGGAAACATCCTTCAATTCAAATTCTCGGATAAATTCCTCCATGGAAAATATTTCCTTTTGCTTTGGATGGGACCAACCCATGAGAGCAAGATAATTTAACACTGCTTCCGGAAGAAATCCCTGATCTAAATACCAGGAAGCCCATACCGGATTTTTTCGTTTGGATAGTTTTGAACGGTTGGGGTTCCTCAAAATCGGCACATGCGCAAACACGGGAAGTTCCCATCCGAATGCGTTGTAAAGGAAAATGTGCTTTGGGGTTGATGAGATCCATTCTTCCGCGCGAATGACGTGGGATATCTCCATCAAATGGTCATCAACGACCACGGCCAAATGGTACGTAGGATACCCATCTGACTTGAGAAGTATTTGATCATCAATGTCTTTACTGTGAAACGTGATTGTTCCCCGGATCAAATCGTCAAACGCTATCTCTGTTCCTTCGGGAATATGCATGCGGATGACGTATTTTTCCCCTTTCTTTATCCTTTCTTTTGCATCCTCGAGCTTCACATTTTTAAAACAGTACTTGTCGTATTTCGAAATTTGCTTTTTTTCCTGTGCCTGTGCTCTTAGCATATCGAGACGCTCCTTAG
>PEZG01000028.1:0-2898 GCA_002774185.1 Candidatus Roizmanbacteria bacterium CG09_land_8_20_14_0_10_41_9
CTGCGCTCACTCCATGCGGTTTCAACCGACCTAGAATCCGAAAAGGGGACCCTTGGGGTGCGGATTCCAGATGATCCATTCATCAGGGATCTTGTTCGTGCATTCAAAAAGCCCCTTACCGCAACATCGGCTAACCCATCTGGCTACTCTTCTTTTTACTCGAAGGCCGCAATACTGCACGGATTTCCCAAAGGCAGACTTCAATTCGTGGACCTTCTCATAGATTCGGGGGATTTACCGCGCAATAAGCCATCCACAGTAGTCGATTTGACTCAACCTGTGATCAAGACGTTAAGGAAGGGCGACATCGTTTTTTCCGACACAAAAACGTTTATTTCGGATTCCCCAGAAGAGACACAAAGGATTGCGCAATATCTGTTAAGCAAAAAACTCTCTGAACAAACGAACAAGCCCGTAGTTTTTATATTAAAAGGGGAACTTGGAGCGGGAAAAACCGTATTCGTAAAGGGCGTGGGTCATGCACTTGGTATTGAGAACATCATTTCTCCCACCTATGTTATCTACTACGAATATGATTCTTCTCATGAAAAAATTAGCAAGCTGTACCATTTTGACTTGTTTCAAATCACGGAAGCGGCCGAGCTTAAAGAATTAGTAATACAAAATCTTCTAAAACCAGGATGTTTGTTTTGTTTTGAGTGGGGAGAAAAGGCCGGAAAGATTATTACTATGCTGAGCGAGATAGCCACCTTGGTATATATTGAGACTTTATACCTAAGCGAAACGAAGAGAAAAATTACAGTACAGTATTAAATTTAAAGTTCAAAATTCAAAGTTAAAAGTTACAGTGGAATATTCAAAATTAAAAAACAAAAAATTTAAACTTTGGACTGTAACTTTACATTTTGAATTTTAAATTTTGAACTATGATAATTTTATCCATTGATACCTCCTGCGACGAGACCGCAGTAGCGGTTACAGAAGGTAGGAGAGTGCTTTCCAACACTCTTTATTCGCAAATCCTTATCCATAAAAAGTGGGGGGGAGTTGTCCCATCCCTGGCAAAGCGCGCCCACGAAGAAAAGATTGACTTTGTCGTGACAGACGCGTTGAGGACGGCTAGGGTGGGAGTTGAGGATGTCGATTTCATCGCTGTTACCCAAGGTCCAGGTCTTGCCGTTGCGCTTGAGGTTGGAATACGCAAGGCAAAAGAGCTGGCGTTGAAACATAACAAAAAGCTGATCTCCGTAAACCATCTGGAAGGGCATATCTATTCCTGTTTCGTTCAAAATCGGATAGGAAACCCCAGGAATCCCTTTGAATTCCCGTATCTAGCCGTTATTGTCTCCGGAGGACATACTCAGATTGTTAAATTCACAGACCATTTAACCTATGAGATCATCGGGTCTACCGTAGATGATGCAGCAGGAGAAGCCCTGGACAAAGCAGCAAAACTCCTCGGACTCGGATACCCCGGGGGGCATGTTTTGGAGACCTTGGCACAACAAGTCAAAAACGAGGATTTTTATAGGTTTCCTCGACCCATGAGGAACTCAAAAGATGCGAACTTTTCCTTTTCCGGACTAAAAACCTCGTTCTACTATTTTCTAAAACGTGCGCAGGAAAATAGAGAATCCTTAGATATCCCAAAGCTGGCAAGTTCATTCCAGGAAGCGGTATTTGATAGTCTAATCTATAAAATCACCTATGCAATGCAGGAAACCAGAATCCCAAATGTTACGGTCGGAGGAGGAGTCATCGCCAACAAACATTTGAGGACGAAGATCAGAAACCTTATCAGAGAGTATGGGAGTCGTGTACTATTCCCTCCCTTTCCATACCTCACAGGCGATAATGCTGCCATGATGGGGGTTGCCGCTTCTTTTAAAGCCTTGAGGCACCAGTTCGCTGATCCGGCCAAGCTGGATCGAATTCCCAGACTTGAATTGACTTCCCAAACAGGTTGATAAATCAGACGTAAGAGGGTATGATTAAAATACCTTTTAACCTATGGATGTTTTGACTTGGAAAATCGGAGGGGAAGCGGGGTTTGGGATCCTAACTACGGGACTTTCGTTTTCGAAAATTGCGGCGTCTTTTGGATATTCGATTTTTGACTATATTGAGTATCCTTCGCTCATTCGGGGAGGACACAATAACTACGAGGTGGTCTTCTCCAGCAAAGAGAGTGGCGCGCTTAAGGAAACCATTGACTATCTAGTGTGTCTAAACAAAGATACCTACGAACTTCACAAGCATCGTCTCGTAAAAGGAAGCCTGGTGATTTTTGATCCCAAAGATAATTCTTCTGTAGCTTACGAACAGGCGGTTCCCATACCTTTTCAAGAAATTCTCGACCGCTCGCAGGGGAGCCCCGTGATGAAAAACACGATTGCTCTTGGAGCATCATTAGCTCTCATGTGCGATGATATATCTACATTGTTCGGCATGATTGAAAAACAGTTCTCTAACAAAGGAAAAGAGATCATTGAAAAAAACCAGTATTTCGCCAAACAGGGGTTTGATTACGTAAAAACACACGCTCCTTCCAAAGTTAAACCGATTTTTACGGAAAAGAGTGAGCAGGAGCAGTATGTCCTTTCAGGTAACGATGCATTTTCCCTATCCAGCGTTATTGCTGATTGTAGATTGTACGCCGCATATCCCATGACTCCTTCCTCGTCGGTTCTTGCCACGCTTGCTTCTTGGGAGGAAAAAACCGGCATGGTTGTTCGACACAGCGAAGATGAGATTGCAGTCATCAATACCGCCCTTGGAGCTTCTTTTGCCGGGGTCCGCTCTGCCGTGGGGACTTCGGGCGGTGGGTTCGCGCTCATGGTTGAATCCGTATCATTAGCTGGAATAACAGAGTTACCCTTGGTTATTTTCATGGCCCAAAGAGCCGGTCCGGCAACAGGTATGCCTACATGGACAGAA
>PEZG01000028.1:2926-4981 GCA_002774185.1 Candidatus Roizmanbacteria bacterium CG09_land_8_20_14_0_10_41_9
CCGGCCACGGAGAATTCCCCAAAATAGTACTTGCTCCGGGTGATCAGGAAGAAATGCTTGAGCTGACAGGGAAAGCGTATAATCTGGCAGACATCTATCAAACTCCGGTTTTCGTATTATCCGACATGTATCTCTCCGAATCCCATGCGTCGATCCCTAAAAAGCGACTGGAGGCTTTTATATCAACATACAGGGTGAATCGGGGAAAAACCGTCGAGAAGCCTTCAGGGTTGCCGCATCTTCGATACAAGGACTCTCCTGACGGGATTTCTGAACGTTTGATCCCTGGGTATCCTGGCGTTTTCTACCAGGCAAACTCCTATGAACATTCGGCAGACGGCCACACGAGCGAGAAAGGGGAAGACAGGGTGGAACAGGTTCAAAAAAGAAATAGAAAAACAGAAACGTATCTAGCCAACCACTTTTCTGCCCCAAAAGTTTACGGGGATTTTGATACGGCCGATGTTGTTTTTGTTTCCTGGGGAAGCTTGAAAGGTGTTGTGAATCGTGCCCAGATCCTACTTGCGCAGTCAGGCAAGAAATCAGCGCATATACATTTTACGCACGTGTTTCCGCTTGATAAAGAGAAAGTGCGTAAGCTTTTCGAAGCTAAAAAAAGGTACATCCTCGTAGAACAAAATTCGCAAGCTCAGTTCGGACAGTTACTCACGATGTCGACCGGGGTCGCGATTCACGAGAAAATCTTAAAATTTAACGGCAGGCCTTTGCTGCCGGAAGAAATTACGAGTTATGTAGAGAAAATCAATGAATAACAATGTTCAAATTTTTACCGGTTGCAATCCAACATGGTGCCCGGGGTGCGGAAACCATAGTATTATTGGAGGCTTAAAATCTTCCCTTGTTCAACTTAATTTAACTCCATCAGACATCCGTATAGTATTTGGTATAGGGTGTTCAGGAAATATGAACGATTTTCTGAACGCTTACGCAGTACATTCCCTGCATGGACGAGCGATTCCAACAGGAATTGGTATAAAATTAGCCCAACATAAAGCCCCAGTGATAGTAATTGCTGGAGATGGGGATTGCTATGGCGAAGGAGGGAATCACTTTATGCACGCATGTAGGGGAAATCACGATATTAAGGTCTTTATCCATAATAATGGCGTCTATGGACTTACTACAGGTCAAGCATCTCCTACAGCACAACATGGGTATGTTTCAAAGTCTACTCCCAAAGGCATCATCGAGCAGCCTTTAAATCCCTTATCCCTAGCAATTACTCAAGGAGCGACTTTTGTTGCTCAAACTTTTACCGGAGATGTCGATCACATGGCGTCTATTTTTGGAAGAGCAATACATCATAGGGGATTTTCACTAGTAAACATTTTGCAACCCTGTGTAACATTTAACAAAATAAATACCTTTGCATATTATCAAAAAAACTCTTACAAAATCCCCTCCAGTTATGACGCAAAAAACTATGAAATGTCACTGAAAATGGCGTCCGAGTTAAATTCATTTAAATTTCCACTTGGTGTAGTTTACGAAACAGAGAGACCGACATACACAGACCAAATTTCTCACTTAAAAACCAAGGAGCTTGTTTGCAGAAAACCTTATGCGGGATACGGGGAATTGATGAAAGAATTCCTGTAATTTCGGCAACTTATTGAACAAATAGACAGGTTTAGGTTACCAATATAACCTATAGTTGTTATCCATTGACACTTAGCAAATGATATGATATACTGCTAACAATTATGGCAATTCTACTTGGAGCGTTAGAACAATCTAATTCTTATCCCGTTTCAGCCATTCGGGACGTCGTAGTTTTTCCTCGGACAGAGAACGTTTTGGTCTTCGGCAGAAAGAAAAGCCTTATGGCGATTGATGAGGCTCTAAAAAAAGACAAGAAGATCGTTCTCCTCATGCAAAAAAACCCTTCCCAAGACGACCCAAAAGCGACTGAGCTTTACCAGATTGGAATTTTGGCAACGATAGAAAAGACCGTTGTTGGAGAAAAAGGAGAGGTGAATGCCCTAGTAAAAGGAATCGAAAAAATAAAGGTTTTGGAGTTTACAAAAGAGATCC
>PEZG01000074.1 GCA_002774185.1 Candidatus Roizmanbacteria bacterium CG09_land_8_20_14_0_10_41_9
GATTCACAATTGTTAGTAAACCAGGTAAAGGGTACTTACAAAGTGAAAAATGCAAAGATACGGGAGTTTATCCTGAAAATACGGATTCTGGAACAGGAAGTAAACCTGCCCATCAGCTATCATTTGGTTCCCAGGGAAAAAAATAGAGTGGCGGATGCCTTAGTAAACGATAAGTATTAATTTAAAACTTAATAATTAAAAATTAAGAATTGAGAATTCTAAATTCTTAAATCTTCATTCTAAATTTTCTTATTAAATATTTTCCAGCTTTCTCAATCTTCGGAGGTATTTCTCTTCCTTTTTGGGAGTTGCTGAAATAAATGCGTCAATGATCTGTTTTGCTTTTTCAAAACTCACAAAGTCCGAAGGGAGGGCGAGCACGTTGATATGATCATTCTCCCGAGCATGCAGAGTCTGCTGCGGATCAAACCCGATCCCGCACAGGATTCCGCGAGCTTTATTTGCCGCAATGCACACTCCTACTCCAGACCCGCAGATGACGATCCCTAAGGATCCTTCCGGGTTCTGCAGAACCGCCTGGGTTACTTTTTTTGCGAAGTCAGGGTAATCATCCATGGGATCCAGTTGATAATTCCCCATGTCTTCAATGCGGATATTCTTCTCCTGAAGGTATTCAACGAGTTTGTTTTTGAGCTCAAATCCTCGGTGGTCTGTGCCGATGAAGATAGCCATACTTTTATTATATAATAACTGAATTAAGAATTAACAATTAAAAATTAAGGATAATTAAGAATTGAGAATTCTAAATTCTTAAATCTTAACTCTTAATTCTCTCAGCATGTTTGATACCCATTGCCATCTAAATTTCAAAGCATTCCAAAAAACGCTACCCGATGTCATTGATCGCGCATACAAAGCGGGCGTGTCCTATATGTTGATCCCGGGAACAGATCTGGAAGCTTCCAGACGGGCAGTTGAAATTGCAAAGGGGCACAAGGGAGTGTATGCGGCGGTTGGTATCCATCCACACCATGCGCTTGAGAGTCTAGGGTCTACAGACGATAGACGAAAGACTAAAGTAGATATGATCGAAGAATTATTGCGAGAAGAAAAGGTTTTAGCCGTAGGGGAGGTGGGGATAGATAAATATCAATATAAGGAGACGAAATACAAAACCGGCTCAATAAACCCTGATTTTATCGAGCGTCAAAAAGAATTATTCGTCCATCAGATTCAGCTTGCGATCCAACACAAAAAAAGTCTCATTCTTCACAATAGGGAAGCGGTTGAGGATACGCTCCTTATCCTAAAAGACCACTGGGGTACTCACTTGGAGGGAAGGACCGTATTCCACTGCTGTGAGCCGGATAAGCAGCTTCTTGAGTTTGCAAAAAAACACCGGGTGTATATCGGGGTAGACGGAGATGTTACCTATAACAAGAAGAAACAGGAATTTATCAAAACCGTTCCCCTAGAGCTCCTTGTGCTGGAAACGGATTCTCCCTTTCTATTGCCGGAACCCTTGAGGTCTCAAAAGAAATACCCGAATGAGCCTGCGAATCTTGCCTCTATTTCTGCTTTCCTTGGTGACTTATTGAATATAGAAAAGGATGAGCTCGCCAGAGTTACCACTCAGAATGCAAAAAAGCTCTTTACACTGGGATGGTAAAGGAAACTTGATTTTCAGACAGAGAAGAGTAAAATAGAATGGAATAGACTATGCAGCAAGAATTTGAGATAAAGTTGTTAATGGGAGAAGGGGAAGCAGTCGTATTAAAAGGACGGGGATCAAAAGTAGATTATTTTTTTGGAGAAGAGACGACTTCGTGGCGAACAATAATACTACCAGACAGGGCAACGATCGATATAAGTCCTGCTTTAGTTGAACACCCTAAGACAAGAAAGCCCACAAAAATGGGGGTCATCACCCAAAATCCGCCCATTGTCGCCATTGACTCTTCTGGAAAACCGCTATCCACAGATGCTAACCTATTTGGAATAAAGTCTTACATTGATTATGCGACAGGAGAGATGCTTCCGCCAGGCGTAGATAAACTGATGGTTATTGCTGTTGGAATGCTCGGATATCAACCTACGGAGCGTGTCAGGAGCATACAATCAGTCGCGGCCGTATTAGCTCAAGCAAATCTCGGACTCGCTCAACCTACCACAGCAGGAGTGAAAGGACCACAGAAAGCGTAAAACCAATCTCGTAGGACTTCAACTGCCATCCGATCACCCCTCCGATTAGAAAATACCCGACCATAAGGAAAACATTGAATTCATTTTTGATCGCAATGGCAAAATGGATCATCATGATATAGACGAGGGAAGCGATGATAAAGACATATAGGGACATAATTTAGAATTTAGATTTAAGAATATAGAATACAGATTTAAGATTAAAGATTTAGGATTTAGGAATTGTTAATTGCGTCCAGAACTTCTTTTTTAAATCTGCCGGGCTTTGTGAAAAAATCCAGGCGTTTTTGCGAGCGTAGGACAAGATTATTTCTCAACTTTTCATCCCCATACAGCCGCTTAATTTTTTCGGCAATATCTTGTGGATTTTCCCCGTCACAAAAAAAGGCGGCGTTCTGGCTGATCTCGCGAAAAATGGGGATATTGGATAATAAGGTAGGGCATTTCTGAGATGATGCTTCCAGGAATGAAAAACCAAATCCTTCGTCGCGAGAGACTAAAATATTCAGCTTCGCGTGTGCGTAATACCCCAATAGGTCCTCATCCGGAACGTAGCCGGGGAAAATAAAATGAGAATCGTCTTTAATCTCCTGCGCAAATGCGTGGAGTTCCTGTTGCCAAGGGTGGCTAAATACCGGAAGTAACTTTTTTTTCGTGAGATCAACTCGCATCCCAACGTTAGAATGGGACCGCTCGTTCCTCGTCGTACCTCGCATATCGAGGGGCTCCTCAGAACTCGCTTGCTCGGACAACTGACTCACTCTAAAAAAATCACTTTCCGTATTTGATGGAGCAAACGGCTCGAAGACTTTGCCGATGAAAACGCACGGCACATCAGCAAGCTTGATCGCTTTCGCAAGGCTGACGAGATTCTTATTCCAGGTGGCGTCCCCGACATATATGCAGTAATCCTTTTGAAAGGAAGAATAGAGAATGCGGAATTTTGAATTTAGAAAAATACTCGGCAGGGTGGGGTAGATGACTTTCACTTTCTTTTCATCCACGCGTAGGTAACTAATGATGTCCCGTTTACTGTGGAGGGAATCGGTTATAATTACGTCGTAATTTTTCAGAGTGAGAGCGTTAAGAAGGGAAAAAATATTCCCTTTCATCCCAGACGGATAATGGGCGGGATATTTCAAAGGGATGATGTCGTGGATGATCGCAATCTGTTTTTTCGCTCGTCTTCGGATGAGAAGAGGTTTTTTAAGGATGCTGAAAAACGGATTCAGGAATATGCAGTTAGAGGGGATGGAGGCGGTGTTATTGGTGAAAACCCATTCGTCCTTGAACTGTTCACGCAGAATCTGTAAATATCGCCCAATACCGCGTACTTTGCTTAAGGGGTCACTTACGGTCGGATCGTAGACGTATATGGGGGGGTGCATGCTTATATTGTATCAGCTGTTTATTAATTAAGAATTAATAATTAAGAATTTAGAATTGTTAAGAATGAAGAATTGGAAAAAATAATATCTCATAATAATTCTTAATTCTGAATCATTTTTAATTCTGCATTCTGAATTCTTAATTCGGGTGATTTTTTGTTATAATATTTTTCCATATGACCAAGTTTACGCTTTCCAAAGACCAACTCCAGGATCTCATCGACGAAAATAAATATTCGGTTGATCCGGATAAGAAATTCTTGAGTCGCTGCATTGACGGGAGGTATGAAAATGAGTCCGGATTGCCGGCGCTTGCAATGCCGGGAGGAGATGCGGGTGAGTTGGCACTCCTTTTTGCGACGGCAAATACGTATGGATTCAGCGTGAAAAACGAAGACGCATATAAAATTCTTACGGAAATCATTGGAGGAGAGAAAAACCTCGGTATTCATACGGATGAACACGTATCTATACAAATTCAAAATTCAAAATTAAAAATTAAAAATTACAATTCAAAAGTAAAAAATGATGAATTAGTAAACTCTGTGCTTATGGGTTGTGGGCATATTAAACAGATCGGGTTGGACTTGGAAGCGTATAAGCTTACCAACGAACAGTTAACTTTTATTAAAACCGTTACCGCGCAGGCAGTCAAAAAGGGAGCGAAACAAACGAGCCTTCGGGGAGAGCATATGGAAAGCGCCGTAGTGATCATCAAAGGAAATTGGGGGATCTATCCTCGCTATACGTTTGATACGTCCTCCGGAAATACCTTGACTGAAATATTCATCTACCATGCTTCGCTCGCAAATGAGCGAAGAAAGCTTTTTGCAGAAAAATTATTAAAACAGAAGGCGGTGGAACTTTTTGATGGCTTGGATGCGGATTACCTATATCAGGCACTGTCCGACGTGGGGGAGAATCACCTTATGGAGACGGCTAAGCGGTTAGCTTCCGGTCTTTCCCTATACGAAGTCACCTTTGGTAACCAGGGAGAACAGAAAATAGAGGAGATGGGGAAGGTTTAAACTTTATCAAGACCGAAGATTAAAGCTCCCAATGCCGCGACCATAGTTCTTCTGTTTATAACATGCCTTCTAAGAAGAGGAAGCGTTTGCGAATTGCTTGCTGCGTTTTGCATCGGAACGTATGTTTGCTCGTAAGGCGAGATACTTCCCACAAGGACACCGGCTTTGTCTTTAATGTCCTGGATCCGGTAGATGGTACCTAAAACACTATTTATCCGTAGAATGGGTTTATCGTTTGAATCAAAAACCACTCCTTCTTCATCTAGATTCCCAAACTCATCTTTATATTGGACTCTTCCAATC
>PEZG01000080.1:0-295 GCA_002774185.1 Candidatus Roizmanbacteria bacterium CG09_land_8_20_14_0_10_41_9
TGCTCAAAATAAACAGCTAGCATTGTTGCTCCAAGCAATCCAGCCCACTTGTTATAAAACAGCTTGCCAATAACATAAGTAAGATAAACTCCAGTAATAGAAACTAACGTCTGGATGAATCGTATGAACCATTCATTTGCGCCAAGCCAATAAAAAATCCCCCATACCATAGGGATAGCCCTCGCGCGCCATGGTGCTGCAACTTGGGGCAACCCCAAACCGAAATATTTTCCCAAGCTGAGGTAGTCTGCCTCATCCCACCAGACAGCAGCATTGATAGTCATATATTTTAGAC
>PEZG01000080.1:379-4922 GCA_002774185.1 Candidatus Roizmanbacteria bacterium CG09_land_8_20_14_0_10_41_9
GTAAGAGCTACGTTATAGCTACTGGAGATAACGACATATAGTCCGAAGAAAAAAACAATCGGAATTAATAAAAAAGGCGGCTGCATCGCATTCGAAAGAGAGACGCCGGAAAGAAGAGGCCCTCCGATAACAGCGACAGCACTTAGAATTAAGATAAAGCCAAGCAATTTCGCAATACTGAGTTCAAAAAGAGAAAATTTTGCCTTAAAGGAAACTTCAACAGGAGGGTCTGGGCTATCTTTCGTTTTGACAACCTTGGCATCTACTGGTTTGCCACAGGTACTACAATAAACAGTGTTTTCTTCAATGGGCTTACCGCAGTATTTGCAATACATATTCCTAGTTAATAATTATGACAAACCTGAATTTTATTATCAATCTCAAAGAAAATATTCTAATATTATTTTATTTCCACATTCATCTCTTTTATTTTTTCGCTTTCGTAATAGACCGTCACTTTATATCTGCCTGGTATCAGTAAATTATCGTTATTCAAATTTTCCGTAATGACGTATTGATTCCTTTTAGGGACAAGGTGTCTTTCGTTAGATGCCATTTCTTTCCCATCAGAGCTAAAAATCCTCGTGTATATCTTACCCGTACACCTTGGTTCATCTGTCGTCGTATTAATAAAAAGATATATAGGTGATCCGGATGAGAAGCTAAAATCATGGGAAAGATCTTTTAGTACATGAAAGATACTAGAGCTAAAAGAGAGGGTATTTTTATCCGTAAGACTGACGTTATACCGAGTTTGACAATAGAGTTTTGCCAATCGAAGCGAAGGAGGAGGGGAACTTAAAAAGACGCCCATAATGAATGCAAAGCTTAAGAATATGCCGCCTGCAAACCAAATTCTGCCATGTGCATTTCTTTTGGCTATTTTTTCAGGATACATAATGGTTAAACCAGTTCGTTTTTCTAATTCGTCAATTACTTTCTTTGAAGATTCCGCCCAAAAAAATATCTGTCTTGTTTGAATGACTTTTTTTCCCTCTTTCTGATAGACGATAACAGGCCAACTGTTTTCATTACTTAAAACATTAATGATCTCTCTATAGGCAATTCTTGTCTTATATAAAAATCCCTGAAAGATGACTTCATGATCGTTGAAGACAACGCAACTCAACGCTTGATCCAACAATAACAAGAAAAATATCGGTTGGACAATGACCGTCATAATCAACATCAATGAGATCGATACGATGAGATCGCGCGATAAAGAGAAGAAAAACAATAGAATGCCTACTTGAAAAATCAAGATGATGCCCACATTGAACCATAACCCATCACCCCAAAATTTTGGTCCTATTTTAATAGGCTTATCCATTTTTTATCGACAATAAGAAGTTTATTTTAGAAACCACCGTCTTATTTCTTCAACGATCTGTTCTCCTTGGGTAGTTTTTAAGACGGCAGGTACGGGTTCCGTTAGAAACACCCCGTTTAATTTTTTGCTACCTTCTTCCAAAACAAGCCCAATGTTTTCTACCGATGCCATTTGATTATTTCCCTCAGAACCATGTTCCGATATGACTACTTCAGGAACCTTGTTTCTCTTTGCCCAACCGACAGCTCTATCCATATCGGCATCAAACGTAGTCTAGAAGATTGAACTCCTTTTAAAAAAGAAAGCATATTGCTGAAGAATATTTTCATCGCTTTTTTATTTTTCTACCTTAACTTAAGTTAAACAAATCAAAAAAAATTTTGCAACTTTACCTTCCTACTGAGAGGTCATCGGTATTCCAAGAACATTCGGTCATGACAACACTATGGAACAACTATAAACTATCTTAATAGTTTTTCGCTTGAAAGCTCACTGTAGTCAACTCGCTGATTGATAAACAAAAGCATTCATAGCAGCCGTTGATCCAATTGCTCCGGTAAAAAATCTCCGTTTTTTTTGAAGAAACGATCTCTTTTTTGCAAAAAGGACATCGGAAGTTAAGCTTATTCTTCTGCGATAATTTTCTCATGGGTGCGTTTTGATGCTTAAGTATAATCCTTTTTCCTAGATTAGATAGGGGAAGATGAGTAGTAATATAGTTATATTTGTGGTATACTAAACCATCTCTTACTCCAAACAACTTCTTACGGAGTACATTAATATTTTTTAGAAATAGTATGGTTAAGAAAATACGCGTAGGGAAAATCTCTTCAGCAACCACGGACCAAAAGCTATTTGACCATTTTTCCAAGGTAGGGACCGTGACTTCAGCAGCGATTACCCAGGGTATTAATCCGAAGAAACACACAGGGTATGGGTATGTGATTATGGGCAGCGACAAAGAAATGGAGGAGGCGATTCGCAAGCTCAATAATTCCCTATTGGACGGGAACCGCATCTCGGTAATGGAAGCACACTTTCTGGATCAGGAGAAAAGGCAGTATTATCATCGACATTATTAAACAAAAAGACAGAATGCAAAAAGCCTATAAAAATGTTTGTTGTCGTTGCGGAAAAGAAAGAATAGTCAAGAGAGTTTGGAAAGAAAGGATAGGTAATTCAGTTGTTGAGAATACGGAAACCGTGTGCCCAGATAAAGAATGCCAAAAGATAGTAGATCGGGACCTCAAAAAACAAAAAAACAAGCGGCTGCAGATGGAAAAAAGAAAAGAGGAGTCGTTGAGAAAGAGGAAAAAAAAGCCGAATACCCTTCCTTTAAAGCGTAAGTACCGCTATAATTAAACCGTGGATGTTCGGCAGAAATACATCGTCATAGGATATGCTTCCCTCGCACTTCTTTTATTCGTAAAAGGCGTCTTCGAATCCATAAGGAAAAAGAATCCGTACGTAGAAACACCATTCCTGTTTTGGATGGGAATTTTTGTTTGGGGGGATGCGGTCGTATTCGGTCTGTTCTGGTTTCTTACATCTCTGTTTTCTTACCTACTCGGTGACTGGATGCTGTTTTTGCTGTTTGTATCCATCTTTTGGATTGTCAGAAGCGTTGGGGAAACGATCTATTGGATCAATCAACAGTATTCGGACATCAACCGCAATCCTCCGGAAAGACTTCGAGGTTATCGATTTTTCGGAAACGATTCCATCTGGTTCATCTACCAAATTACCTGGCAGTGTATCGTTATTATTTCCGTCATCACCACGATATATTTTGCCAACCTATGGTTAAAAAACATGTGAAATGGATCTGTATAAGCGGCAGCTGGAGGAAAGCCAATAACAAAATTGAGATAGATGTAAGAAACTGCGTCAGAAAAATCCTTCGTGGGGGAAACGGCGTCATTACTGGCGGCGCACTGAATATAGACTACATTGCGACGGATGAAGTAATGAGGATAAATCCTTCATTGAATAAATTAAAGATATATCTCCCCTCAACCTTTGAAATATTTGCTGCTCATTTCAGAAAACGGGCAATAGAAGGAGTAATCACTCGTCAACAGGCTGAGGACTTGATTGCTCTAATCAAGCGAGTGGAACAAATAAATCCCAATGCAATTATTGAAGATAAAACCAATAAGGAATTGAATAAACAGACGTATTATGAGAGAAATACAAAGGAGATTAACGCATCCGATGAACTGTACGCTTTTCAAGTAAACAATAGTCTAGGAACAGAAGATACTATCAAAAAAGCAAAAGAAAAAGGAATCCCGGTAGAAATATTTTCATATTTCATATGAGGTTACGTACAAAAAAGATCACGTGCCGGTAACTTGTATAATAGTATTGTTATCATTTCATAAACCGTATGGAAAAATATGTGGTTTTTGGCCCAATCGTAATTTTCTTCGGTTTTTTCGCATTGTTGGTTTTCGGCTTTTTATTTTTTGTTGGCAAACTCCTCTTGAAGGCGAAAAATGATGCATGGGTAGGTGAGGTAGTTGATAAAAGTCACGTGACTAAGGATAAAGATGATAGCAATTTGAAAGAGCATTTATACAGTCTGAAAGTCCGGATGGAAAACGGGGAGACCCATTCGATTCCTGCCTCGACCGAATTTTTTAACCAGGTTCAGGTTGGAGATAAGCTGAAAAAAGAAAAGGGTTCCCTGTGGCCAAAAAAGATATCATGATGGTGCACTTGAAGTAGCGTATGTCAAATATACTTGACAATATGTAAAACATGTGTTACGATTGGAATCATGAAAATTCAGACTTATAAATGGTTTCGAGTGATCGTTTCTATATTTATCTCAATCACAATTTCTCTGGCACTCATCCAAAACAGCTATGTTTTGGCGGCTGCGGGAATTTTCGTCGGAATGGTTTTTCTCATTCTTGTCCGTTCAAAAGCAAGAATCAGAGTAGACGAACGGGAGAAAATCATTCGTGAAAAAGCAGCGCAAACGACGTATGCGATTTTTGCTCCTACCATAGGTATTGGCGCATTCCTGCTATTAATTCCCTATCGGGACGTATCACCCGTTTTTGCTAAGGGTGAATTTGTTTATCTGGAATCTCTAGGGATGATTTTTGCTTATCTAACTTTGTTTTTAATAGCAATATACGCCATCTCTTATCACTTTCTAAATAGAAAATTTGGAGGTGGTAGCAATGAAGAATAAACTAAAAG
>PEZG01000034.1 GCA_002774185.1 Candidatus Roizmanbacteria bacterium CG09_land_8_20_14_0_10_41_9
AAAGGAGGTTACGATTTATGAAAGAAATATTCACCTCTTTGAGAAGAGCACCCTATCAATCGCTCGCTGCTTTTTTAGTATTATTTTTTACCCTGTTTCTTTCCGTGGTGCTGTTTGTTTCTTTAAGCTTTTTATACGGCTTTTTGGGGTACGTAGAAACCCGACCGCAGGTTACCGTGTATTTCCAAACAAAAACACCAGAGAAAGAAATATTTGGGCTGCGGGATAACCTTTTGAGTTCCGGTAAAGTATTGTCAATCAAATACGTGTCAAAAACCGATGCGTTCAAGATCTATCAGGATATTAATAAAGACAACCCGCTTCTTTTGGAAATGGTCTCTGCCGACATCCTTCCTGCGTCTCTTGAAATCTACGCAAAAAAACCCGAGTTCCTTCCGGAGCTTGCCGAGTATTTAAAAAAGCAAATGAACGTGGACGAGGTAAATTTCCAAAAAGATATTGTTGATCGGTTGTTAACGTTGACGGATATTTTACGGAAAGTAACGGTGTCATTTTTCGTGTTCCTCATCCTTATGTCAATCCTGGTATTAACGACGACTACCCATTTCAAAATTGCGATGAAAAAAGATGAAATCGAACTCCTGAGACTCTTGGGCGCAAGCAAATCCTATGTTAAGAAGCCTTTTTTGCTTGAGGCGGTGTTTTTAGGATCCTCTGCTGCAGGCATATCATTCCTGTTTCTTGTAGGAATCCTTTTCTATTTCAATCCATTCCTGAATTCCTATCTAAGGGGAATCCCGACACTGGCATTGCCTACTCCCTATTATTCTCTTGTCGTTTGGCCCATTAATATTCCGTTTCTCCTTATCATGTTTGCCACGTCCGCTCTGTTTGGTATATCTATCGCAACCATCTCAACCCTTCTTGCAACAGACAAATATCTAAAGTAATTCCTGCTGTTCCCATTGGGTATAATGTTTATATGCGAAAGATCGTCGGGATTTTTTTCTTTTTCTTCTTTATTTTTATTTTCCTCTTCGGGAAACCATATTTTATTGCGGCACAAGACAGCAAAAGCGATTTGGAGAAAAAAATTCAGGAATACCAAGCGAAGTTAAACGAACTGCGTCAACAAAAAAGCACCCTCTCTTCGGAAATAGAATACATGGATACCCAAATATATCTTACGACACTTAGGATACAGGAAACCGAAGACAAAATAGAGAAAACCCAGCAAGAGATGGATCTTCTCACGACAAAAATCCAAGGGTTAGATACTTCTTTGGACTATTTTCTAAAAATGCTGGTGAAGCGGGTCGTTGAAGGGTATAAGCAAAAATCCGTTTCATTCTTTGATCTAATCCTTAATAGCGACAATGCCGGAGATTTGGTCGGGGAAATAAAATATCAGAAAACCGCCCAGGAAAACAATCAAAAACTATTAATCCAAGTGCAACGGGCAAAAATAAATTACGAAGAGCAAAAGACTCTAAGGGAAGAAAAAGTAAAGGAACTCGATAATCTGAAAACTGTCCTCGATGCACAAAAAATAGAGTTAAATAATCAGCAAGATGCAAAAAGAAACCTATTAGTTATCACTAATAATGATGAGACTACTTATCAAAGACTTCTGCAAGAGGCGCAAAGACAATTAAGCGCATTTAAGTCATTCACCCGAGCTGCAGGAGGAGGTACTATTGCCGCTAATGGATTCGGCAATGGTTCTGAAGGATGGTATTTTTCACAACGTGACGAACGATGGGCCTATAATAGAATTGGGAACTCGGACGAAGATATCTTGGACGTAGGTTGTCTATTGACAAGCGTAGCTATGGTATTAAAAAAATATGGCGTAGATACAGATCCTTCAAAAATCGCTGCTAATTCACAATATTTTTATCTTAATACGGCCTATATGAATTATAGGTGGGACCTCAATCCCTGGCCTAATAATTTAACAAGCTATAGTCTTTCCATTTCTCAAATAGATGATGAAATAAGAAACGGGCATCCTGTCATTGTAGGCGTTTATGCCGGCTACTATGGACAACACTTTATCGTATTAAAATCAATAGATGGAGATGATTATATGATGTATGATCCCTACTATGGTCCGGATAAAAAATTCTCCGAACACTATTCAAAAGATCAGATTTTTGCTGCGGAAACGTTTAGATAATTTGTTGCGTATAGGCGATTGAAAAACTTTGCTTTTTTCTCTACCTTGTCTTTTAAATGAAGTTCTTTGCTTTCCTGTGTGCCGTACTTGCGTATCTTTATATATATACATATATATATGTTCAGGATGTCCGTATCAACGAATTCCTGATAGAATCCTCTCCCTAGAAAGTTGAGCTGATAAACGTATCCAGCGAGAGCGCGGATGTTTCCAATTGGTACCTTGACGACGCAGGAGGAACAATGTACTACACCATTCCCAAGAACACCATCCTATATCCGAATTCCTGTCAAGTATTCACTTCAGACTTTAATCTCAATAAATCATCCTCTGACACGATCCGATTATTCGACAGTACATTTCCCCCGTCCTCATCCAGCGCTCGCCTTATAGATTCCTATGAATACAAGGCGAGCCCCGGGATAGGGAAGTCATTCCTCCGTCTCCCCGATGCTTCAACAAATTGGATCGCCACTGAGGAATCCATCGGACTGTTCAACCTTTCAAAAGAATCCTGTGTTATCACCCCGACATTAACTTTGCCAGCCCCGCTCAGCGGGGAGCCAATTCTAACCTACGAGGTTGGAATTGGCCCGAGTCCGAGCTCTACACCTCAACCAGAAACACCGACCTCCAGTCCCTCTATTTCTTACCAAAATATTTTTATCTCTGAAGTGATGGTGAATCCGGAAACCGGATCAAATGAATGGGTTGAATTGTTCAATAATAATGATTTTGATGTTGCGCTCTCTGATTGGTATCTGGATGACGGGGAAAATGAAGGAGCAACGCCTAAAAAATTTACGCTAGACATATCGGCTAAAAATTATGAAGTAATAGATTTATCCTCCTCTATATTCAATAACGATGGCGATCAAGTACGCATCCTTGATGTTGATAAAATCCAAAAGGATAGTTTTGAATATGGGAAGAGCCAAAAAGGAAATTCGTTTGGCCGTAGGTCGTTTGATTCCGATGAATTCTGCGAACAAAGCCCATCCAAGGGAGAACCGAATAATGAATGCGTTGTATTGGAACAAACCTCAAGCGCAGAAAAAAAACCTACCCCATCAAAAAACCCCATATTTATTCCAACTATCCGATCCACGTCGTCACTTTCCATGTACGGAAAGGCCCAAGCTGCTTCACCTTATGGGACCACTACAAAAGAAATACCGATTGAGGAAATATTAGGAGTGCTAAACGTCAAAACAACACCTAATGTCAACCCAGCATTAATAAGAGGTCTTTCTTTTTGTTCCCTCTCTTTCTCTCTTTTGACAACTCTGCTGATTTTCCTTAGAATGAAACATGTAGTCTCAAATGGGACTACGACGCCATGAAGAAATTCATTTATTATTGGACTCCGCCCATTATCTGGATGGGAATTATTTTTTATCTTTCTTCCCGGCAACGCATTTCCGTTGCAGATATCCCCATCTATAATTTTATCATCTTCAAAACCCTCCATATGATTGAATATGCAGTTTTATATCTTTTGTTATTCCGCGCACTGCATTTTGGACGGAAAAAAAGTTCCGAGGTAAATAGAATATTCCTTATTGGATTTTTCTTTGCGGTTTTATACGCAGTAAGCGATGAAGTGCATCAATCCTTTGTCCCAACGCGAGAAGGAAGGTTGCGCGACGTACTCATTGATACGTTCGGTATCTTTTTGATGTATAGTTATATTAAACATTCCATTTCGCGCATAAGAAAATACCTATGAAGCGGATAAAAAACGCGTTAAGACATTTGTTTATCCCCAGCGAGAGTAACAATTTTCGCGCAAAGGCGATCCACGTGGATTTTCTTACGTATTATCTTATCTTTGCGCTTTTTTTTACCTTTGCTTTCAAAAAAACCGGAAACTATTTCCACAATGTGCTGGGGTTTGCTACGGATATCAGCATACAAAAACTCTATACTCTCACCAATGAAGAAAGACAAAAGCAAAACCTTCCGATTCTGTCCCTGAATGAAAAGCTTTCTTTAGCAGCGCAAAAAAAAGCTGAGGATATGTTCTTAAAAAATTACTGGGCTCACTATGCTCCTGATGGGGTAGCACCCTGGAACTTTATCCTTGCCTCGGGTTATCAATACGAATACGCGGGAGAAAACCTGGCAAAGAATTTCCTATTCAGTCAAGATGTCGTGAGCGCCTGGATGGCATCAAAAACCCATAGGGAAAATATCGAAAAAAAAGAGTATACGGAAATAGGATATGCGGTAGTAAACGGTGTCCTGAATGGAGAAGAAACTACCCTGGTTATTCAGATGTTCGGGAAACCTGCAGGTTCTTCTGTGGTCGCATCCGCCCAACAATCACAGCAATCTATCAAAGAAGAACCTGTTCCCACCTCTCCAGTCGCGCCCAAGAGATCAGAGGTAAAACAAGCTAGTATCGCTCCTATTGCGTTTAATGTAAACATTCTATTCCTCGGGTTCTTATTTTTCGCCCTCGCAATGGATGTTTATTTTGCTACCAAATACCACATGTTGCGAGTGGGAGGAAAAAATATCGCGCATATTATTTTTATTTCTTTCCTGTTTTTGGGATTACTATTTTTCACGAAAGGAACCATTCTATAACGTATGAGGCAATTGAAAATCTATATACAAAGCGAGTTTCGTAAATATTCGTTAGACTATCTGATCCTTTTAACTTCCGGGGTTTTCTTCCTGTCGGCCGTGTATCTGTTTAAAGGCGAAAAAACCTCGCAGTTTTTTGTACTCCTCTCATTTGTATCCTTCTATATCATCTGG
>PEZG01000079.1 GCA_002774185.1 Candidatus Roizmanbacteria bacterium CG09_land_8_20_14_0_10_41_9
CCGCAAATGTTCTTTGTTTGTTCATGGGAATTGTCAGGTCGAGTTTTATTGTTGCATAAGGGTTAATTTGTTGATAGACAGGTAAAATTTTACAGAGCTTTATGAACGGTAATAAATCCACTTCTCCTACGTATACGTCTTTTTTAAAACCAAAGTAAGAGGAGGTCTCCGGCTTCAATTTTCCAAAAAGACCCAGCTTCCCTACCTCGGGCGCAAAAATTGACAGCTGGGTTTTGGTAGAAAGAATCGGAGATGCATCTTCTAGTTTCATTTCCACGTTGTGGATGTGGAATTCCCTGAAGAGCGCCTCGATGATTCCTTTCAAATCGTAAAAAGATGTATTCACCGCGATTGATAATTTATAAATTTCATGTGGGAGATCAGTCGCCCGTGGGTGATAGGTTTTGGCAATCTCAAAAAATCTTAACTCTTCCCTTTTTCCTTCGTTTTCCTTCATATTCTTAATGAGGGAGGGTAACAGGGATGTTCTCAGATATGCGATTTCCTCAGAGATGGAGTTCATAAGCTTTAAGTGTTTCTTGATGTCTCCCTGCATGCTCTCGACAAGAATTTTTGAAACCAGTGAATAGTTCAAAGATTCGTGAAGACCGAAGTGTTTTAATGCATATTTTATCTTTTGTTGATAGGTAAATAACCGCTCTGTTTCCAAGGGTTGTTGTATGTGAGAGGGCGATTGAATAACACAGGGGATATTTTGATATCCATATATCCGGGCGATTTCCTCTATAACGTCTTCTTTAATATCAATGTCGTTCCTGCGATAGGAGGGAATTCTTAACCGAACGGTCTCCCCGTTCGAATCTTCGATTCCAAATCCAAGTGATTTAAGGATCCGTTGGCTGGTTTTTGCCTCTATGGAAACACCGATGATTTTTTCGATGTCAAGGAGAGAAAATTCGACGGCTCCTTCTTTATACGGATGAGGATATATATCATAGAGGACAGAAGCGATTGACGCATTGACAAACTGTTTGAGGAGTTCAACGCCAAATGACAGCGTTGGTTCAACCCTCTCTTCATCCAGACCTTTTTCAAAATATGTTGCCGCGATGGTTCTCTGACCCGTCATCATGGATGTGCGGCGAATCTTTTCCTTATTATACGTCTGCACAAATAAAAGAATCTCCTTGGTTTTTGAGGTGACGGACGAGTGGAGTCCTCCCATGATTCCACACAAATCAATGAGTTTTCCTGATCCGTCTTCAATAACAATATCTCTGCCAGGAAGCACAACTTCTTTTTCGTCCAGAGTTTGAATTTTTTCCCCTCGCAAACTTTCCCTCATCCGCATGGATCCGTGTAGAATCTTCTTAAAGTCAAAGATATGGGTGGGTTGTCCTAAGGAAACCATCAGATAGTTGGAAATGTCAACGACAGCATTGATGGATTTGATTCCCACAAGCTCAAGCCTTTTGCGCATGAATTCGGGAGATTTGCCCACACTGTCAATTTTAAGGACGATGGCAGCGAATCGAGAGCATAAACGATTCCCTTCTATTTTCACCTTCAAGGTTCGGTCACCCTGCTGTTGGATAGAGGGAAATCCATATTTAGTCAAAGGATTGTATTTTAGCTCCGCGCGTTTTCCAAACTGTGGAAGAATAGCAAGGCATTCCTGAGCTATCCCAAACACAGACGCAGTATCGATCCGATTGGAGGTAATCTCAATATCATATATGTAATCATTTCCAACTTTCTCCACCCTCTCAACGGACGGACCACATAGGGATAAATACTCCTGTATTTCAGACGGAGTAGCGTTCGTATCCAAGTATTCCAAAAGCCAGTTGTGGGTGATTTTAATATTCATACATTAAAACTGTTCCAAAAAGCGGATGTCGCCGCTGTACATGATTCGCATGTCGTTTAATTTCAAACCCTCTTTCATCATCATGGGACGCTCTATCCCAAATCCGAACGCCCATCCTGAGAATTCGTCGGGGTCTATCCCGCCGGCTTTCAATACATTTGGGTGGACCATCCCGGCTCCTGCAAGCTCAAGCCAACCCGATTTGCACACCTTACATTTTTCGTTGCGTATGGTTCCCTTCCCCAAACAGATTCCGCAGGATACATCAATTTCAAATGAGGGTTCGGTGAATTGAAAGTGAAACGGTCTCAAGCGGATACTCCTCTGCCTCCCGAAAAATTCCTTCACAAAATAGTCAATGGTTCCTTTTAGATTTGCAATAGTGATTCCTTTATCAACGCACAGTCCTTCGAATTGATGGAACATAGGGGTATGGGTTACGTCCCAGTTAGGCCGATAACACTTAGCTATATTGATCATCCGGATGGGAGGCGCCCCTACCCTGAGCATCTCGCGCACCTGACCTGACGAAGTGTGGGGCGAAAGGACCATCTTCCCAAAATCATCATGGGAAGGAGTATCAATAAAAAAACTTTCAAAATCGTCGCGGGCGGGGTGGTTTTTTGGCATATTGAGGGCTTCAAAAGAATAATATTCCCATTCCACCTCTGGGTATGACATCCGGACGAATCCCAGCTTCTCAAAAATGCGGCTGATTTCTTCAATGGCAAGGGTAACCATATGAAGGCTACCTGCAGGGTATGCTTTTCCAGGAAGCGTTACGTCTATATCTGTCTCTTCCTCCATTTTTTTCATGAGCTCTTTTCGTTTTTTCTCAATATGCTCTACAATGGATTTTTTAATTTCATTTACGGAGGATCCGAGAGCTTTTCTTTTTTCAGTAGGGAGATCTTTCATTGTTTTCAAAAGGGAGTTGATGTGGCCGTTTCTTCCCAAATATGTCATGGCAAGTGCCTCTGCTTCTTTATAAGTGCGAACAGATTTGATGTCAGTCTCGAACTTCGCGGACAGTTTACTTACGTCGTCCATATGGTAATTATATACTACACCCGCTCAAATTCTATTTTGGAACGCTCACTTATTTTATGTTCGTGATTATTTTTTCGAAGTGTTTTGGATACTCTGATGCAATCCGAGCGAGTATTTTTCTATCGAGTTCGATTTGTTTAGTCTTCAAAAGGTGAATGAATTCGTTATATGTTAATCCGGACTGACGAACTGCTGCATTCAGTCTTATAATCCACAATTTTCTCATATCCCTTTTCCTTTTCTTTCGTCCAGCAAACGCGTATTCTCCGGCATGAAGGACTGCCTCTTTGGCTTTTTTAAACTGTTTGTGCCGGGTCATCCAGTAACCCTTTGCTTGGTGGAGAACTTTTTTATGTCTCCTTCGTGTGGTGACTCCTCCTTTTACTCGTACCATACATGTAAAAAAATTATTTTATCCCCAACATGCGTTTTATCTTTTTTTCATATTTTCCCGTAACTACCTTCATTTGTTTCAGTCCCCGAATGCTTCGTTTGGATTTTTTGGATCTCAAATGCCTCAGGTAATGAGACCGATGAAGGACTTTCCCTTGTTTGGTTATTTTGAAGCGTTTTACCGCTGATTTTCTTGTTTTTTGTTTCATAGTTTTTATTAACTCTTTTTTCTGGCAATAACTGCACGGATCACGCGGCCTTCGATCTTGGGTTCCTTTGAAATATTTATGTCACCCATCATTCCGATGACCCGTTTTATCAAATCAAACGCCATGGGTTTTTTACCTAGTTCCCTGCCCTTCAGTCCCAAATTGAGTCTCACCTGACTGCCGGAGTCTAGAAACCCTTTTCCCTTATTAACCAATCGTTCCAAATCCGCGGGACCAATGAACAATGATAACTTTATATCCTTAACAATGCTTTTCTTTATTCCCTTTCGTGCTTCTTTTTGCTTTTTTTCTTCCTGATACAAAAACTTCCTGAAATCGATAATTTTTGCAACAGGCGGGTTTGCATTCGGCGCTATCAGGACCAGATCCAACTCCTTATCCTGCGCAGTTCGCAATGCTTCCTGTTTTGGAATAACGCCAATTTGTTTTCCAGCCTCATCTATTACGCGAAGAGTCAGTGCCTCTATGCGATAATTCAGAGCATAAAACTTTCGTTTTGGTCTGTTATAATGCGCGTTTCTCAATAAGTTCTTGTAACTTTTTGATAAATATCTCAATATCCATCATTCCTAAATCTTTTCCCGTTCGTGTTCGTACCGAAACATATAAATCCTTATCTTTAGACTTCTCCACCTCTCTATCTCCAATTATAACCATATGGGGAACTTTTTGCAAGGTGGATTGTCGGATTTTCTTTCCCAACGTCTGGTTCTCAGAATTGACTTCGCAGCGGAAACCCTGTTTGGTAAGGTTCGCGAGCACGCGGTGAGCAAAGTCCAGATACATGTCGCTTACTGGCAATATGACGACTTGGACAGGAGCCAACCACAGAGGAAAGGCTCCGGCATAGTGTTCGACTAATATTGCAAAAAACCTTTCTAAGGAACCTGCGATTGCTCGATGAATCACGACGGGCCTCTGTTTCTTCCCGGTAGAATTGGTATATTCAAGCTTGAATCGTTCGGGTAGCATAAAATCGATTTGGATTGTTCCACACTGCCATTCCCGCCCAAGCGAATCTTTAATCATAAAATCCAGTTTCGGTCCGTAAAAGGCCGCTTCTCCTTCCTTCACTATAAATGGGACTTTCTTTTCCGTTACAGCATCTTTAATTTTTTGTTCGGCTCGAAGCCAAATTTCGTCTGAGCCCAGATATTTATTTTTATTCTTGGGGTCACGGATGGAAAGTTG
>PEZG01000007.1:0-2315 GCA_002774185.1 Candidatus Roizmanbacteria bacterium CG09_land_8_20_14_0_10_41_9
AAAAGCAAAGCAAAACATTTCATATTCATCCACTCGGACAACGATCCGTATTGTCCTCTGGAGCATGCGCAGTTTTTATCGAAAAAACTTCACGGGAAATTGATTGTCAAAAAAGGCCAAAAACATTTCAGTGTCAGTACCTTCGGGAAAAAATACTCAAAATTCCCATTCCTCTTAAAAGAGATAGCAAAGAGTTAAAAATCAAAATAACAGCGGGAAAACTCTATGTAGGCAAAATGCTTTCAAAACCCCAATAAAAGCCCGGCATCGCGCGAATAACTCGTTCTGAAGCTTTTTGACCCCACCGTTTTACCAGAGCGTGTCTTCCAGATCTTATGGCCAGGCTGACTATGGCTAAGGGAATGTCACCAAAAACATCAGGATGTTCTGCTTCATAATAACAATGGAACATGCAGCCCTTACAACCCGCTACTCCCCTTCTTTTTCTGTCCCGCCATTCGTCATCGTCAAACGTCATAAAATCTCCTATCTGCATTCCTGTTTCAACACCCGAACAGACATTTACTTTTCCACCTGCTCCGATTTTTACAAAAGGATCCTGGTCAGGATCGCATATCCATGAATTCGGGTAATGTTCCGGCGCATGGCGAAGATAATTCATATTGTTAATTACGAAACCATATCGTTTTAATCTGCGTAAAAAATCAAAAACATAGTTTTGTAATTCGACACCAGGAATAACGCGCGCGTTTTGTTTTCTGGAAAAACCATCTCCCTGCGTTTGGACAATTCCGGTTCTGAACAAAACTCCATTTTTCGCCGCACGAACTGCAATTGTAGGAATTTTATACGAAGTATCGCGAGTCATTATGGTTTGAATTGTGGGGATTATTCTGTGCTCGGCAGCTGCCTGACCGACTTCTATTAAATGTCGTAATCCAGCTCTCGTATAGCTGTGCAATGTTAGAGTCAAACTATCCAGACCTACAGCTTCCAGTTCTTCCATTTGCTCCGGCCTTCCTGAACTTAAATAATCTCCATTCGTAGTAACATTCACCAACATACCTTTTCTTTTTGCATGTTCTACAACCTCTAAGGTATGACGAGTAAACGAGATTCCCTCTTTAGTTTTGAAAGGAGCAAAGGGTTCGCCTCCCAAGTAAGACAAGACTCGATATCCTCGGCTATATAACCAATCGATCGCATTTTGTGTTTGTCCGACCGTAAGCTCTGTATCAGGATTATAGTGATACGGAACTTCACAATAACTGCAGTCTCGGTTGCAATCTTGATTTCCTTCAATGACGGCCAAACGGTGCCCATTCGGTTTAACGAATTGTCGGGCCAAACCCAAATACCCACGAAATCTCTCTGACATATATATATTTTAACTTAAGGAATTTAGACAGTAAGGATAATTCGTTTTGATATCTTCCCTTCTCCCATAAAATCTTTCAATATCTCGGTACACAATTTCAAGACTCATTTGTCTCACTTTGTCACGGCCGTGAGGAAGTGAGACAAAATTTTTTACCTATTCTTTCCTCCTATTTCATGGTATATTAGATAAAATATAGAGACATGAAAAAGGCAGCGATTATTGTTATTGCCGTTGTTTTGCTCGCACTTACCCTTCTGGGGGTCAAGCTGTATGAATTCTACCAGAGCGTTTACTCGAACGGCAAAAATTCCTCAACTCAGAAAATCCTGGAGAAAACCAGCTACACGATCCTTATCATGGGGTATGGGGGCGAAGGACACGAGGGGCCGTTTCTCACGGATACCATGATGGTTGCCAACGTAGAGCTGAAGAAAAAAAAGGTTGTCTTTCTTTCTCTCCCCCGCGACATCTGGGTCAAGCTTCCCACAAAGTCCGGCTCGGATTTTTATACGAAGATAAACTCAGTCTATCAGATGGCTCTTTATCATAAGGATTATCCGGACATTCCCGAAAAATACGGCGGTGAAAAAGGAGCGATCGAACTCCTGAAAGTCATGATAAAGGAAACTATTGGCCAACAGATCGACTATTACGTGGCGATTGATTTTACCGGATTCAAAAAAGGAGTGGATATTTTGGGTGGGGTGGATGTTAAAGTGGAAAAGACGTTTGACGATTATGAGTATCCGTTGGAGGGGAAAAAAGATGATCTTTGCGAAAAAGACGAGCAGTTTGCCTTGATCAAAGACTTCATCACTCCTCCCTATGATGAGGAAGCTCGAAGGAAACTTTTTAGTGAGAAGCCGGAACTGCAAGAGCTTGTCAGGGCCGCAACCGAGGAACCCAATCTCGCATTCCCCTGTCGATACGAGCATCTTCACTTTGATGCAGGGTTGACGCACATGGATGGAGA
>PEZG01000007.1:2340-4380 GCA_002774185.1 Candidatus Roizmanbacteria bacterium CG09_land_8_20_14_0_10_41_9
CGACACTCGGCACAAGACGGGAATGATTTTGGACGGGCTGTGCGTCAACAGAGATTTCTGGAAGCGGTAAAAGACAAAGTTGTCAACATCGGTTTTATCCCTAAAATCATTCCCTTACTAGATGAAATGAAGGATAGGATTAAAACCAACATGGATATCCCGATCATTCAAAAATTCCTGAAAGAAGCGGACAATATGAATCAGTACGCAATCCAAAATATCGTATTATCCGATCAGGATTATCTGACGAATTCTTATTCTACGGCAGGGGGTTATATCCTTGTCCCAAGAGAGGGCATGGATTCCTGGACGTCAATCCAAACGTATATCCGCAATGTCATCAATGGAATCACTCCGACTCCCCTTCCGCCTATAGCAACTCCTTCTGCAGGTTTAAATTGATAGGAATTTCATTTAAATTGCGGAAACGATTTTGTTGCTTCGGCTTCACCCCTCGGGAGAACCCAAGCCATTCGCAAAAAATATTTCCGCAATTTTTTCTGCAAGAATTTCTTCCACAGGAGGTATAATTGGAAACATGAGGAAAAAACTCCTCTTTATATTTTTAATTGCATTTTTAATCCGTCTCATTGCATTGGACCAGTCCCTATGGCTTGACGAAGGAGTGACTGCAAGAGTAGTTCAATCGTATAATTTCCTGGGAATCCTGAAACATTTTTCCCCGTTTGATTTTCACCCACCTCTATACTATTTTTTCATGAAAACATGGGTATTGATGTTTGGGACTTCAGTGATTTCCCTGCGGCTTCCTTCGGTTCTCTTTTCTTTACTTACCGGTTATGTTGTCTATAGAATTGGAAAAAAGTTGAAGTCGGAGTCTTTGGGATTTTGGAGTTCGGTTTTTTTTCTCTTCAACCCACTCATCCTCTACTACTCGCAGGAAGCGCGGATGTATATAATGGCAACATTTCTTTTAACCGCATCTTTTTTGGTATTTTTGGATCTGGATAAAAGGGGCGTGCCTGTTCAATCACTCTTCTGGTTCAATGTCCTCACGCTTCTTGGTTTTCTCACGTTTTACGGTTCAGTATTTTTTATTGGGACGTTTTATCTTGTCCTTTTATTCAAAAAGAAATACCGTTTGTTATTCCTTACGCTTCCGGGCATGGTGATTAGCATGCTAAGCGTCTTTCCTCTTCTTTCCCAACAGTTAGAGCATTCCGCAGAGGCTCTGCACGTTGTGAAAAACTGGAGCTTGGTTTTGGGACGGGCTGAAGTAAAAAACATACTTCTTATTCCTTTAAAATTTACCGTTGGACGGATCAGCTTTTATCCGAAATACCTTTATTATCTGGTTTCGGGACTGTGCACTTTTTTTGTTTTCTATTTTGTTCTCAAAGGATTTTTCATGAAAAAAAGAATCGCGCTATTTTTCTTTGCTCCGTTACTCTTCGGATTTGTTATTTCCTTTTTCACTCCCCTACTCCAATATTTCAGATTCCTGTATGTCATTCCGGTGATGTGCATCCTTATTGCCTTGGGCACGAAAAAAGAATGGCAAAGAGCATTGGTTGCTTTTATGTTCCTATCTTTCTCGCTTGCCTATGTACTGTTCCCAAATTTTCACAGGGAGGATTGGGGAAGCTTAGCTTCCTCTCTTCCCCGTAAGGCGATTGTCTACATGATCCCGTCTTCTGCGGATGCCCTGACGTATTACCGAAAAGATTTATCAATAAAAGATGTCAGGAACATTGACGGAGAAGAGTCGAAAATGATCGTAATTCCCTATACGAGCGAAATCTATGGGTTGGATCTTGTAAACGTCATGAACGGATTCCACTATCGATCTGCAAAAAAAGAAAATTACCGGGAATTGACCGTAGAATACTGGTTAAGGCGAGATTGATCTGGAATTTTTTTGTACTCTCTTACCGAAACAACTCCCAAAATGAGGGTTTGAATAAGGAATGCGAGGAAAATAGCGTATGGTGGACCAAACACTCCTTTCAACGGAATCAGGTAATAGCAACCGACGGTTAATACCAAAAAAAAGGCAATATTCGCAACTAGTATGGGCAT
>PEZG01000050.1 GCA_002774185.1 Candidatus Roizmanbacteria bacterium CG09_land_8_20_14_0_10_41_9
TTTCAAAAGGAATGCAGCATCTTCAACGGTAAGCGTCAGTGGACCTGGACTATCCAATGATGAGCCCATCGCAATTACGCCGTATCTGGAGACTCGGCCGTATGTGGGTTTTATACCGACGGTCCCGCACCACGAAGCAGGTTGACGTATGGAGCCTGCGGTTTCAGAACCGATTGCGGCAGGGGAGAGGTATGCAGAAATTGCAGCTGCTGAGCCTCCTGAAGAACCGCCGGGAGACCTATCAGTATTCCATGGATTCTTTGTCGGGCCATAATCTGATGTTTCCGTCGAATTCCCGTGAGCCCATGCATCCATGTTGGTCTTCCCAAGGATACTGGCTCCCTGATTTAGAAGTTTTTGGGTAACCGTTGACTCGTATGGAGGAATAAAGTTGTCTAGAACTTTTGAAGATGCGGTAGTTCTGATCCCTTTCGTGCAAAAGTTGTCTTTTATCGCAAGGGGAATTCCCAAAAGTTCACCATGGTTTGTGTCTTCCTGATATTCGGCTAACGTTAAAAAGGCATTTAGGTTCGGGTTGTATTTGGTAATCCGTCTTTTAAAGTAATCAAACAACTCTTTCCTACTGATTTCCTTTTCCTGAACAAGTCTTATTAGCTCTACGATCGATTTCCCAAATATACTCATTTAGGTAATTTACAAAATTCTTTTAACGAGAAACTTCCCATCTTTTTTTTGTTTCGTATTGGATAACGCTTCGTTTTGGGTCAATCCCCTTTTGTTCTCTCCCCCATCGTGGAAAAAAACGTTCTCCAAATTCGACACGTTTGATGTGGGCGGTGTATTTGCCGTTGGCAATTCATTGATATTCTCCATGTAATCCAAGGTTTCAGAAAGCTGTTTTTGGTAGGTTTTTGTTTCCTCGTCAGTGAGCGATATTCCGGATAAGTTCCCAAGATGTTTAATTTCTTCTTTTGGTAATGTGCGTTTCATAGGCTAATTATATCGCAAATATGCGTATATATTTTAAGTCTCAAATACTATTACAATCGGTGTTTGTTCATCCGCCTGGCCCATCGGATTATCTGAAAAGATTTTTTTTATTGTATCATTTTCTATACGAGTCGTATTTCCCAGGATTGTCTGACCAAGGTCATTGGCATCTATGATACAGACTCCTACGTCTATCTTTGTTTCAATTTTTTTGGCCGCATCTTGCGGGTCTTTGGGTGCTAATTTTGCTGAGACATTGGAAGGATAAATAGAATATTCCGTCGGCCCGTCAATAGCTGCAATGTCTTTCCCGGCAATCGTATAAAATATCCCCTTAACCCCAAATGGCTTAGCCACGAGTGATGCAACGGATGCAATTAGTATCCTGGCAAGTCCTGCTTCCTGGATCGCGAGTTGCATAGTCCACGGGCTTCCCAACCCAATCCCGTATGGGGTCCGCCTAACAAATCGGGAAAGGACGTTTGCGAAAAAACCCGTTTTTATATCTCCAATGGGGTATGACCTACCCTGCGCAATCGCAATAATCTTTTCTGATACTACTAGGAACCATTTTTTATTTTTAAGAGCTCGGAAATCCGTACTCCTCTTGAGAGTTTGCAGGAACTCTTCGACATGCACTGATATCTTCTGCGCATAATCGTCCCCTTTCGAAAAAATGTCCGTTCGAATAGGGTATCGTACATAGGTTTTTCCCGTGACGGCTACCTTTAGTTTTTTCCCGACGTTTGGTTCAAAGTCGGTCTTCACCGGTTTTTTTTTCTCTTTTAGTCCGTCAAAAAAAATTCTTAGCCATATTTCTAAGTTTAAACATCTCCAGAAAAGCATTGTGTCATCGGTTTTTCCTTCAATAAATTCCCGGAAAGATTTTACGATTGCTTGAGAATCAAAATATTTACGTTTCCCAAACGATTCGCTCATAAAAACTCCATATATCCGGTTTTTCATCCGCATGAACCACTCATACTCCGGAGTCGTAAATCCTATTTTATTTTTTCTTTGTACGATCATCCTGGGAAGCATATCGCGCATGGAACGTCTTAAAACATATTTATTCCAGCCGTTTTTAATGATTGCAGAAGAGTCCAGACTAAAAAAGTACCGATACAGGTTTATATCGAGGAATGGCACCCTTCCCTCTACAGAGAACTTCATGGAATTTCTATCCTCATACCTTAATAACGATGGTAGGCTGTTATGAAAAATGTCCTCCTTGAGCCGGAGTTTCAGATTGTCATGGATCATGGTGAATTTTTCACTAACGTGCTCTTGTGCAAATGAGGAGTTCAACACTGTTGCTGGGTTAATATCCTTTTTTAATCCTACCAATGCCTTTAGCTTATTGATGTATAGTTTATATAGCGTATCCAAGGAGCATGTTATTTCTCTGATGAGAGTTCCATATTTTTTTTGGCTCAGGAGCTCATTAAAATATACAATATAGTAGGGGGTGTACCCAGCCAGCATTTCATCAGCCCCTTGTCCGTCTAACAGCACGGTTACGTGTTTGCGTGCCTCTTCCATCACTTTATACTGGGCATAGGGTCCGGTACTGATCGTCGGTTCTTCTTGAGTTTTAACAAAATCGTACAATTCTTTAAAAAAGGTTTCAGGCTTTGGAAAAATCTTATGGGATTGAATTCGAGGATTTTTTTTAATAAGCTCATCAATATAAGATTCTTCGTTGTTCGACGATCCTGGGAATACTGCAGAAAATGTGTTTTGGCGAGATCCCAACGATGCAGCTTCCTTAACATCGCGGGTGAGAAGAGTATTCGTCACGGCAACAACCGTAGATGAATCCAAACCTCCAGAAAGGCAGGTTCCTACCGGAACTTCGGAAACTAACCGGGATTGAATGGATCCAATAATCTTTTTTTGCACCGTATCTTCAGACCAGGTATTGGATTTCTTCATCGCTTCTTTTTCCAAGGTAGAAAAATAAGAAGATTTGAACCGGTCTTTCTTCAAGATCATTTGCTGTCCGGGCATGAGCCTGTAAATATTTTTGAAGAATGTTTCCTCTTGGTCATCATGAATTCTATACCTGAGGTATCGATAAATGATTCTGTCATTAGGCTCTCTTTTAACAAGTCTAGAATAAATAATGGGCTTAATTTCCGAAGAAAAGAAAAGGGAGTCTTTTGAGAGCTTTGCATAATATAGCGGTTTTATACCGAAATGATCTCGAGCCAATATTAGGATTGAGCGTTTTTTATCGTAAAGAGCGATGGCAAACATTCCGTTGAATTTATTAAAGCACTGATTTCCCCATTCTTCATACCCGTGTACAATCACTTCGGTGTCGCTATGGGTGGAAAACTTATGACCGCTCGATTCGAGCTCTCTTCGTAGGAACTGGTAATTGTAGATCTCTCCGTTATAGACAACTACAATAGATTTGTCCTCGTTATATATCGGTTGATCTCCGCCTGTTATATCAATGATCGCCAATCTCCTATTTAGGAGTGAAACTACATCGTCAATATAAAACCCTTCTCCGTCGGGTCCGCGGTGGATGAGCTGTTGTGATACCTCACGAATTAAGTTGTCGTCTCTAAATCCGTAGAATCCTGCAATTCCGCACATAAACGAGTTCAGTTAAAAATTTAAAATTAAAAGTTAAAAATATCAGTTAAATGTTAAAAATTAAAAAATCCTACCTTCAAACTTTGAACTGTAACTTTGATACTTCGGCTTTGTTCAGTATCATCTCTTCGAGCCTGAGTGACCTCAGAGCCGAAGGCCTGAGCTTGTCGAAGGATGAACTTTGTACCTTGAATTTTGAATTTGATTACATAGATCGTAATATTTTTATTCTCTCCTCAACGGGTGGATGCGTTGAAAACAATGACAAAAACCAATTGGAGATAGAAGTGCGCTTTTTAAAGGGATTCACGATAAAAAGGTGAGCGGTGGACGTAGAGGCGGTTGAAAGAACATGGGGACTAGACGAAATTTTTTCCAGCGCCCTCGCTAGTCCTTCCGGATATCGCGTCGTCAAGGCTCCAGTCGCATCTGCCAAGTATTCTCTTTGACGTGATACGGCAAGTTGGATCAAAGTCGCGACTATGGGAGTGATTACTATTACCGCAATAAAAAAAATTAGCGAAATGGGATTTCCCCTCCGGTTATCGTCATTATCCCGACTAATCCCCACCCACCACAAATTTCTCATGACCCAATCCGAGATAATCGCAAGAGATCCAACCAGCACAGCAACAACAGACGACAACAATATATCGTAATCTTTAATATGCCCCATTTCATGCGCGACAACCCCTTCCAGTTCGGCGCGGTTTAGTAATTCCAAAAGTCCGGTGGTCACACAGACGATCGCGTGTTTCGGACTGCGCCCTGTTGCAAATGCGTTAGGGGCTGGATTTTCAATAACGTAAAGCCGGGGCATCGGAATTCTCGAAGCGATGGCAATGTTTTCCGCCACGGTATAGTAGTCAAAATACTCGCTTTTATTTGCAGGTATTGCACCAACGGTAAAAAGAATAATTTTATCTGAATAAAAATAGCTGGCAAAAGAAGAAATAAATGAAATGGCTAACCCGAAAAATATATACAAGGAAGAAGAGTTTGTATATTTCCCCAAAACGTAAAAAAAACCCGTAAACAGGAAAATAAAAACAAAAAAAATTAGAAAAGTTCTATACCGGTTGGATGAAATCTGGTTAT
>PEZG01000047.1:0-4611 GCA_002774185.1 Candidatus Roizmanbacteria bacterium CG09_land_8_20_14_0_10_41_9
AGAGATACCACATCGTTTTGCTGGTAAAAAACGAAACGGGCTACAAAAATCTGGTTAAATTATTGACCCGCTCGCATCTTGAAGGTTTTTATTATAAACCAAGAATTGATGAAGAATTACTTAGTCAATACTCAGAAGGTTTGATTTGCTTCTCGGCTTGCCTTCAGGGGAAAATCCCTCGATTGATTTTGGCAAAGAGAATAGAAGAGGCAGAAAAAACGGCCCAAAAATATCAAGAAATTTTTGGCCGAGATAATTTTTATTTGGAGTTACAGCATCATCCAAATCTGCCTGAACAAAAAATTGTCAATGAAGTATTGGTGGCGATTTCAAAAAAATTTAAAATTCCTTTGGTGGCAACCAATGACTGCCATTATTTGAGGCCAGAAGATGCCCAAGCCCAGGATATTTTAATGCTTATCAATACCGGCGCCGATCCCAATGATCCTGAAAGGCTAACAATGAAAGCTGATGACTTTTCGATGAGACCGCCAGAAAAAATGATTGAAGATTTCAAAGAAATTCCCGAAGCAATCGAGAATACCCAAAAAATTGCAACCTTGTGTAATTTCCGATTTGAATTGGGGAAAACAAAATTGCCGAGATTCGAAACTCCAAATGGAAAAACCCCGGATGAATATTTAAAAGAATTATGCTATCAGGGTTTAGAAAGGAGATTTGGGAAAAATGTTGAAAAAGGAGTCATCGACAGATTAGAATACGAACTTTCGGTGATAAAACAAACGGGCTTTGCTTCTTATTTTTTAATTGTCCAAGATTTTGTTAATTGGGCAAAGCAAAATCGAATTGTTGTTGGTCCCGGCCGGGGCAGCGTGGGAGGGTCTTTGGTGGCCTATCTTTTGAATATCACCAACGTTGATCCAATGAAATATAATTTGCTCTTTGAGCGTTTCTTAAATCCTTCTCGGGTTTCTCTTCCCGATATTGATTTGGACTTCGCTGACCGAAGAAGAGATGAGGTCATTGAGTATGTGAGAAAAAAATACGGACAAGATAAGGTGGCTCAAATTATCACCTTTGGAACAATGGAAGCCCGGCTTGCGGTCCGAGACGTTGCGCGGGCTTTGGGCATGTCATACTCCGAAGGTGACCGACTGGCAAAAATGATTCCGCAGGGAAAACAGGGGTTTCCGATGTCCCTTTCCAGAGCATTGGAGGAGTCGCTTCCTCTTAAACTGGCCTATCAATCTGAGCCCGAATCCAAAAAAGTCATTGATATCGCACGAAGAGTAGAAGGTATGCCACGCCATGCATCGGTCCACGCTGCGGGTGTAGTCATAGCAGATAAGGATTTGACCGATTATGTCCCACTCCAAAGAGAATCTAAGGAAGGCAGAATCATTACTCAGTACGATATGTATTGTTTGGATCTCAATGCAGTTTCCAATAATAAAGCCATCGGATTACTCAAAGTTGACTTTCTGGGACTGCGCAATTTAACCATTCTCGAAGAAGCAATCCGATATGTAGAAAAATCCACCCACAATTTAATCGATATCCATGATATTTCACTCGACGATAAAAAAGCCTATGAATTGATCTCTAAGGGACAGACTGTCGGAATTTTCCAATTAGAATCTTCAGGGATGAGAAGACTCGCAAAAGATCTTGAACCGTCAAAGCTAAGTGAGATTACCGCGATGGTTGCGTTATTTCGTCCAGGTCCAATGGACCTGATTCCTGAGTATGTTGAGGGAAAACGTAACCCAAAAAAAGTGCGATATCTACATCCGGATTTAAAAAACGTTCTCGAGGAAACCTACGGCATCCTTGTATACCAGGAACAAGTGATGGAGATCGCACATCAACTCGCTGGTTTTTCTATGAGTGAAGCGGATCTTCTTCGTATGGCGATGGGAAAGAAGAAGAAGTCGCTCATGGAAGAAGGAAAACGTAAATTTATCGAAGGGTGCGTAAAAAAGGGATATAAAAGGAAGCTCGCAGAAGATATCTTCAAATTCATAGAGAAGTTTGCCGCGTACGGTTTCAATAAGCCGCATGCAGCATCCTATGCTCTTATCGCATACTGGACCGCATACATGAAGTCACACTATCCCGTCGAATTTATGACCGCACTCCTGTCCGCGGAGTTGCAGGGGGTTGCCGGAACGCTAAGAGAAATAAAGATGGCGCAGGCGATCGAAGAATGCAGACGAATGGAAATCGCAGTCCTTCCACCAGACATTAATAAATCCCAATATAGCTTTGCAATTGAACAAGGTTCTATTCGGTTTGGTCTATCAGCGATAAAAAACGTTGGACATGCCGCGATAGATTCGATTTTAGATGCGCGAAAATCAGGCATATTCAAAGGATTTAAGGACTTTTTGTTCCGCGTAGACCTGCGCAAGGTAAACAAAAAAACCGTCGAGAGTCTTATCAAGGCCGGTGCATATGAAAAAATGGCAAATAAGGCAACCCTGTTAACGAACTATCCTATTGTGGTTCGGGAAATTTCTCAGTTAAAACTTGACCAAGAAAAAGGTCAATTTGCCCTATTCTCGCAAGACCATTCCGTCAAAGATCTCAAGGATCAGTTCGAAGAAATACCAGAATTGGGCGAAGAGGAGATCTACCACATGGAGCGTGAAATTATCGGATTCCTCATCACCCAGAATCCCTTGAATAAATACAAATCGATCATTGACCGGAAAGTTACAAAGAAAATCGGGGAGATCGTGCAGACGGATGTTGACAAAACCTTCATTTTTGCAGGTATTATCAGCGGAAAAAAGATCATTAAGACAAAACGCGACAATTCAGAAATGGCGTTTATACAGATATTTGATGAGACAGGTACGATTGAAGGAATCGTTTTTCCAAGGACATTCCAAAAACTCCAGGGGATTCTGGTTATCAACAAGGTAATCCTTCTCAAGGGTAAGATAAATTCCAAAGACGGCAAACTAAGTATAATTTTTGATAACGCGATTAATTTGGAAACCGTTAAGACCCCGTAACCTTATAAAGACCTTCAAAGCTGGATTGATGAATTGTGGACGGCCTTTTATATATCCTTGTCCAGCTTTTTTTAACAGGATAATCTTTCATCTCAATGCGGATATCATCCTTGGGATTATCGGAAACGAAATTCTGTTTTGAATAAAATATGCCTTTACATTTTCTGTCGATGATGGAGAAATAATTCTCTATTTGCATCATCGTCATTTCCTGAAAAGAATAGATATTGATAAATACGTCAAGCGATTTGTCTGTAATGAGTGAGAGCTGCCAAGGAGCAAGTAAAACAACTTTATAGTTACTTAACATCTTGCGGTCAAATGACTTATATTTTTTGGTGTCTTTATATCGAAGGCCATCCTTTTTAGGGAACAGTTTACTTAAATAATACTCTGCAATTATCAAAGATCCAGGCAGATCAACAATAATATAGCTCCCGGATGGAATTGCTTTCAGAAATACATAACCTAATCTTCCATATCCCGCACCAAGCTCGCAGATTATGATATTTGTGTTCTTTGATAAATGAGGGTAAATGGCGTAGAATTCGTCCAAAGACTGAAGTAAGTCGTAAGATATTTTTTTTCCATTAATCGTATACGTTTCCCCCTTTCCCAGCGAAGGTTCCTCGATCGTTCTTAGTAGATCCAATGTATCACGTTGTTTTATATTATTCCAGTAGAGCCATATAAAGCTCTGAAAGATAATATCTGAATTGGGGTAAGGGCACGAAAAACGTCTGTTATACCGTTGGGTTTTAAATTGTCCTATGTTAGAAGTATAGAGAACGCGTTCAAACTGTCCATATAAGTCTTTCCAGAATAATGAGGGTTTGTAAAGGTCATTTGCTTTTTTCATATCATGCGTCAATGATCGAAGGTTTTTAATGAGATAGGTGTTTTTGGTCCTACCCGTAAGCATCTCGTATATTTTTGCTAACAAGTAACTCACATATAGCACTGATTCTTCACAGAACCTTTTAGGTATTTGGGAAATCAAGCCCGGATTACGTTTAATGTAAACAAAATATTCTTTAAATGTTAAACGGATCGCTGATAACCGCCAGTTTAGTTTATGCATGGTTATTATAGATAATATTTATATCAGATTCTGAAAAGATTTGTTGTTATAATAAGTTCTATATGCCAATAAACTATTGACGCAGTTTCATTTTGATGATAGAATGAAAACCATAAAAAAAAACTATTTAAAGATCGATAGCAAAGGCGAGATTGATCAATTCGGGCAGAGCAAACATATTAAAAAGAAGAACGATAAAGAATCGATCATAATGTATTTTAATGTAGGGTATTACCTGGTGATACCAATACTTATTGGGCTTGGGATCGGTATCCTAGTAGATAGATGGGCCAAGACAAAACCCGTATTCACTGTTTTGCTTTTACTGATCGGTACGGTGGGTAGTTTTTATAATTTGTTTACGATACAAAAGAAATAGAATGCCGCATATTAGTATCAAAGCGGAGTCGATTTTTCACATATTGGGAATAGGCGTAACTAATTCATATCTAGCATGTATTATTGTCATTACAGCAACCCTTTTCATTGGGGTTTTTTATAAGAAACAAATAACCGCTTCCAAAAAAAGCGGTTTTTTTTATACTCTGC
>PEZG01000047.1:4631-4984 GCA_002774185.1 Candidatus Roizmanbacteria bacterium CG09_land_8_20_14_0_10_41_9
GTTTTTCCTATATATCCTCTTTCAGAACTGGTTTGGTCTTGTCCCTGGCGTTGGCAGCATCCTCGTTAAAATCCAAGAGAACCATGACACGGCGTTAGTCCCACTTTTGAGGGGAAATACCGCGGACTTAAATACGACCTTAGCACTGGGAATTGCCTCAATAAGCATGATCCAATTTTATGGCGTCCAGTTTTTAGGATTCAAAACTTATATATCTAAGTTTATCAACCTGGCAAATCCTATTTCTTTTTTTGTAGGTATTCTGGAAGTGCTTTCCGAAGTTTCAAAAATATTCTCCTTTTCCTTTCGTTTATTTGGAAATATATTCGCCGGGGAGGTACTTTTGACTATTG
>PEZG01000071.1 GCA_002774185.1 Candidatus Roizmanbacteria bacterium CG09_land_8_20_14_0_10_41_9
ACATTAGATCTATGTAAATAACCTCGGGGGTTTGTTAGATGACTGTGGTGAGCCAGCTGAGCTGGCTAATCACCCCGTTTAAGCGGGGTGACGCTATCGGGACTCGAACCCCGTATAGTCTTACTTTTCGCCTTAGTTCATTTGAACTGCGGCTCGAAGAGCGACTTTAACGGGGCCAGGCCCGAGTTACCGGGATGACCTGCCCGCCATGCCAATTTGTGGCGCGTGCGGGATTTGAACCCGCGATTTACAGGATGAGAACCTGTCGTCCTAGGCCGCTAGACGAACGCGTCATCATTCTAGGCAAGGCTTTGGCAGGCGAGGAACCTGGCCCAGTTGACTTTCTTCGATCGATTTAGTATCATTAATTCTAACATTCATCCCCTACAAACACAAGGTTAGCATGCTATAAGAAGGGGATTCTTTTTTTTATGAATCCAATAAAACTGACGCCGGAGGGGTATGACACCCTTCAAAAAGAGTACAAAGAACTCAAGGAAATCAAACTTCCTGAGGCTGTAAAACGCCTGGAGAAGGCCCGATCCATGGGCGATCTCAAGGAAAACAGCGAGTATAGTGCATCCAAAGAATCCCTTGCGTTCGTGGACGGCAGGATTCAGGAAATCGAGGAGATATTGAGGCGCGCCCAGGTTGTGAAAAACCAGATGAATGGTAATGAGGTCTCTTTGGGATCAACCGTGGTAGTAGACTGCAACGGACAACCAGACACCTATTGTATTGTGGGAGAATTTGAGGCAGATCCCCTGAAGAAAAGATTATCCCACACCTCGCCTATCGGAAGTGCATTGATCGGAAAAAAAATCGGAGATAAAGTAATCGTTGATGTTCCTGCTGGAAAAATGCAATACACTATTGTGAAAATCCAGCAAAACCCCTAATACCAAACGTAGCTATCAATTATAATATTAAATAATTGATAGCAAAGTGGTATAATTCTCTCATTCATGAAAACCCTCGACCAAATCAGAAATGAGCGGATGAAAAAGATCGAAATCCTCAAAAAAGCCGGAACCAACCCCTACCCTTCTTTTAACCAGGGAAAGCTTCCCATTGATAAATCGCGCGAACTCATGGGCAAAGTTGTGCAGGTAGCAGGCAGAGTATTTTCATTGAGGGGACATGGAAAATTGATCTTTGCTGATTTAAAGGATCAGACAGGAAAAATCCAACTCATGTTCAAGTTTGACGAAATGGACCCGAAAGGATTTGAAGACGTAAATCTCATTGATATGGGGGACTTTATCTACGTCTCCGGAACAGTCACAAAAACGGTTAAGGGTGAAGTCTCCATATTGGTTTCCTCATTTCAATTCTTAGCAAAATCTACGCATCCCCTACCTGAAAAATGGCATGGACTAAAAGACGTTGAGGAACGGTACCGTCAACGGTATGTTGACCTCCTGACAAATGAAGACGTAAGGAAAAACTTTTTGACAAGAACCGTCGTCGTCCAAAAACTCAGATCATTCTTGGACAAAGAGGGATTTATTGAAGTTGAAACTCCGGTCCTTCAACTCATTTATGGTGGAGCATCCGCAAAGCCTTTTATTACGCACCACAATGTATTGGACTGCGATTTATTCTTAAGAATTTCAGATGAACTATATTTAAAACGTCTGATCGTTGGAGGATTTGAGAAAGTGTATGAGATGGGGAAAGATTTCCGCAACGAAGGAATGAGCCGTGCCCACAATCCGGAATTCACCATGTTGGAATTCTATTGGGCATATGTCGACTATAACCGGTTGATGGATTTCACGGAAAAACTCATTTCATCCATCGTACAAGATCTAAAAGATGGTATGAAGGTTGAATTCTCTGGAAAAACATACGATTTTACTCCTCCTTGGGAACGGATTTCATACAAAGACGCAATGCTGCAATATGCAAAACTGGATATAGACCAGGTGGATACGGAAGAAAAACTTATTGAGGTAGTAAAAAGTAATCACTATCTTCCGGGTGAAAAGTTGATCGGGTACGGACAGATCCTCGATGCCTTATACAAAAAAATGGTCAGACCTCACTTAGAGGGCCCCCTGTTTCTTACGGACCACCCTATTGTGATGAAGCCGTTGGCAAAATCCAAGGAGGACGATCCGACAAAAGCCGCAAGTTTTCAGCTTCTCGTAGCAGGGGACGAGTTCGTCAATGCATATAACGAGTTGAACGATCCGCAAGATCAGAAAAATCGATGGGTGGCGGAAATGGAATTGGGAAAAAAAGGAGCAAGCGATTGCCAAATGATAGACGAAGATTATATTCGAGCTCTGGAGTATGGGATGCCTCCGACTGCAGGATGGGGACTGGGAGTTGATCGATTTGTCGCGTTCCTCACCAACCAACACACAATAAAAGACATCATTCTATTCCCTACGTTAAAACCCGAAAAATAACCCTACCTATGATTTCAAGATCTGATGCTCTTGATATTTTAAATACCCACCTGAAGAATAAAAACCTCCTGAAACACTGTCTTGCGGTTGAGGCGTCAATGATCGGACTAACTAAATATTTCAACCAAAGGGATCATGTATCCCATTCCCAAGAGCTGTGGGGGCTCCTGGGACTACTGCATGATGGGGATTGGGAAGAAACGCGAAATACTCCAAACCTGCATACCAAGAAAATGGTGGAATGGTTAAAAGAAATTGGAGAAACCGATAAAGAGCTCACCCATGGGATTCTTTCGCACAATCATGTAAATAATAAGGAAGTGCCTCCTGGGAATCTGATGGAATGGTCCCTGTATACCTGCGATGAGTTGACGGGATTCATTATCGCGGTCGCCCTTATCATGCCGGACAAAAAACTCTCGTCCGTAACGGTTCAGTCCATTGTAAAGAAGTTCCCCAGCAAATCGTTTGCCGCTGCGGTTGATAGGGAACAAATAAAACTCTGCGAAGAAAAATTAGGGATCCCTCTTGAAGAATTCGTCGGAATTGTTCTAAAATCTATGCAGTCGATCTCAGCAGAGTTAGGATTATAATTCATGTTAAATAAAAATTCCTTCAAAGCTGTCGATAAAGCGCACTTTACGGGTTCATTTATTCGTCCTCTCGCGGATGATTACTGCTTTTCAAATATTCCCCAATTCATTCTTGATCGCTTTTCAGGAAAAAGAAATTCGCGTTTACCTTTGGACGTTTTAGGGAATCTTCCGCGAACATACAAAAAGATCGTATTTTTTCTTATTGACGGATTCGGGTGGCGGTTTTTTGAAAAATATAAGGAAAGATATCTGTTTTTAAAACGGTTTCTTACGGATGGTGTTGTTTCAAAAATTACCACGCAGTTTCCGTCAACGACAACTGCCCAAATAACCACCATCCATACCGGTGCCCCGACTTCACACCATGGGTTATACGAATGGTTTTATTATGAACCGGAGCTAGACGCTATCATTGCTCCTCTTCTTTTTTCGTTCGCAGGAAAAGGACGCGGAAATCTTACGTCAACGGGAATTAACCCGAAGAAACTGTATCCTACGGGTACGTTTTATAAAACCTTATTAAAAAACGAGGTTGTTCCATCCGTTTTTGACCATGTGTCATATGTTAATTCTCCCTATAACAGAATCATTTTTGATAAAGCACTGGTTATTCCCTATAGAACCCTGCCTGAGGCGCTAACGAATTTGTCCCAAGTTATTCAAGAAGAAAAAAGAAAATCCTATTATTTTTTCTATTTTGGCGACATCGACGGTATTTGCCACCAATACGGACCCAACTCACCACAGCTAGATGCAGAAGTCCATAGTTTGCTTACTAACCTCGAAGATAACTTTATGAGAGTGATTTATAGAAAACCAAAAGACTGCCTTTTTTTAGTGACTGCTGACCATGGACATATTGAGGCTGACCCGAAGAAAACTGTTTATTTAGACAAAGAGTTCCCGGGTATTAAAAAGTATTTGAAAACGAATAAAAAAGGAGAGTTTCTTGTGCCAGCAGGATCAGCCCGAGATATGTTTTTATATGTCCACGATAAACATTTGGAGAAAGCGGTGAATTATTTGCAAAAGAAGCTTCAGGGAATAGCTGAAATATACAAAACAAGTTATTTAATAAAACAAGGATTTTTTGGTTCAAAAAAACCTGCAAAAACTTTTATGGATAGGGTCGGAAATCTTGTTATTTTACCTTTCGCGAACGAAATGGTCTGGTGGTCTGAAAAGGATAAATTTAAAATACAATTTCTGGGCCACCATGGAGGACTTACGAGAGAAGAGATGGAAATCCCTTTTCTGCTTATGAATTTTGATTAAACGATTGCCAAGAAAAATTAAACTCATATTTGTTACAATAACACTATGCTATCTCTGGACTTTATCCGAAACAATAAACAAAAAGTGATGGACGCGGCGAAAAACAAAAACCGCGTCATAGATATAGAAAAAATTATTTCCTTAGATGATAAGAGGAGAAAACACATTTCCGAGATTCAACATCTAAGAGAAGTTCGAAACCTCCTTTCGAAAAAAAATCCGGACGAATCGGTCCGCGCAAAAGGAAAAGGAATCAAAGAAAAATTAAACAACCTCG
>PEZG01000070.1 GCA_002774185.1 Candidatus Roizmanbacteria bacterium CG09_land_8_20_14_0_10_41_9
AGGGACTGGTGATAATACGTGACTTAGGGTTACTCTTCAAAAGAACAATAACCTCCTCATTGGTTTTTTTTGCTCCGGCAGTAACCTCAATGACATAGTCAAATCCCAATTTTCTCAACCGCGTAATGATCTGAGGATATTCGTACATAATAGGATAAGAAGGTGCAACCATCGCGACGAGTTTCTCTTTTCTTCCAATAAGTTCTATGAGGCGTTGTTTATCGTCCATGGAATGATGGTAAAAATCTCGATATGGATATAGCGAGGATTCCTCCCAGAATTGCTGTTAGGAACTGAATAATTCCCATACTTGTCAGAAAGATTTTGGGAACAATTCTGAGATTCACGAACAGGAATGCGAATGCATAAAGGAATAGCGACTTGAGAAGAGAACTCGTAAGGATCGCAATGGGTTTTTCAAATGGTTTCTCGAGGAGGCAGAACGCCATAATCAGAGTGAGGTTTCCTAACCAGATGAATGGTAGGAAGTACAGTAAAAAAGGAGTGAATGGTCCAAACAGCACTCCGTGAGTGATTGCGCCGATGCTTGGAAGTATAGCAACCATCATGAAATATCTTCGGGAGAACTTCCTTTGCACCACGAGGAAAAGAAAAGAATTGACTAGGGTGCCTGTTAATATTTGGGGGCCTGAAACCAGGAGGGGTATGGCGAATGCTACTGCCGGCAGTACGTATGTAAAAGACAGGAGTTTTGTTTTCTCAATTGCGATCTCACGGGATTCCATACAATTTATCATATCGAATTTCTCGATCGTTCGCAATCCTTACATTTTGACAAAGAAACGAAAATAAATTACCCTTAGAGAACATGAGAGATCTAAGAAATTTCTTTTGCCCTCGTTCAGTGGCTATAATAGGCGCGTCCCGTTCCCCTGAAAAAGTAGGGGCGATTGTTTTGAAAAACATTATCGACTCTAAATTCAAAGGGAACATTTACCCAATCAACCCGAATGCGCAGTCTATCAATGCCTTACCGTGTTATCCGGACATCCATAGTCTTCCTGAAGTTCCCGACTTAGCTATCATCGCAATTCCAGCAAATTTAGTGTTGGACGCGATTAAAAAAGCTGGAGAAAAAGGGGTAAAAAACATCGTGGTTTTTTCTGCGGGTTTTAAGGAGATCGGGGAGGTCGGCGAGCAGTTGGAGAAAGATTTAGTGGACGTTTCAAATAAGTACGGGATGTATGTACTAGGTCCCAATTGCATTGGATTCATCAACACGACGTGTCCAATCAATGCTACGTTCGGACAACCCGTTAATAGACAGGGGAATATCCGTTTTATTTCCCAATCCGGAGCTATCGCATCCAGTCTGTTTGACTGGTGTAGTTCAACGACTCTCGGTTTCAGGGAGTTTGTCACCTTAGGGAACAAGGCGGTTCTTAATGAGAACGACATTATGCGGTATTTTCTTGATCCTCAAGGATCTTCTACTGCGCGCGAGGAAGGATTGTCAGACGTAAACCCTTTAGGGTTGTATTTGGAATCAATTTCTGATGGACCAGAATTCCTGAAAATGGTAAAAGAAATTTCCAAAAAAGATCCGGTATTCATATTAAAACCGGGGAAGACCCAAGCTGCGGCAAGCGCTATGCGTTCCCACACGGGATCCATCGCCGGAGAAGATGCTGTGTTGGACGCAGCGCTTTCTCAAACAGGGGTGGTACGGTGTAAGACTTTGGATGATTTTTTTGACTTATCCCGATCGTTTGCGTGGGAAAATGCTCCCCTTGGTCCCCGCGTCGCCGTCATCTCGAACGCAGGAGGACCGGCGGTGATAAGCGCGGACGCAGTGATACAGGAGGGATTGGAATTGGCGCAGTTTGATAGTGAGACCAAGAGCCGACTCGCTCACGTTTTGCCCCGATCGGCGAGCGTCCTAAACCCTGTGGATGTTCTGGGGGATGCATTGGCAGACAGAATCCTTCAGGCTTCAGAGATTATTCTTCAAACTAATCAGGCGGATGCACTATTGGTTATCCTTACTCCTCAGGCAATGACTGAAATTGAAAAGACCGCAGAATGCATCGGGAATGTATCGAAAAAATACCAAAAACCGATTTTTTGTTCTTTTATCGGTGGAAGCTTAGTATCGGAAGGAGAGCGCAGATTGAATGAATGTAAAATTCCCTCATTCCGGTTTCCCGAGCGGGCGATCTTTGCAATCGGTTCTATGTGGAGGTGGAGAAAATACCAAAAAGAAGAAACAGTGAGCGCAACGAATGAAGCGTTGTCTACGCAGACCAATCTTGAATATATAAAACCCATCATCGAAAAAGCAATGCAGAGTGGTCGAAAGGTCCTTAACAACGTGGAGGGAAACATTATTTTGCTCTCCTCAGGAATTCCCATTCCTGCGACAAAAATCGTTTCGGATATGAATCAGGCAAAAAACTTCGCGCGAGGGTATGGATGGCCGGTTGTATTGAAGATTTCCTCGTCCCGACTACTCCATAAGACAGATATCGGAGGAGTGATTACGCAAATTTCTGACGAAGAAGAACTTCAAAATGCTTGGGATAAATTACGGCAGGTTATTGGCAATCTGCAGCCGGAGATCCGCGACGACGCCAAAATTCAAATTCAAAAAGACATTACAAATGGGGTTGAGGTAATCGCGGGAGTCAAGAGGGATCCGACATTTGGGCTGGTTTTGTTATTTGGCGCCGGAGGAACACTCGCGGAATTGATCGTTGATCGGAATCTGCACTTATTGCCAATAGAGATTTCCCAAGCCAGAAAACTCGTTCAACAGTCAAAAATATTTTCCATCCTCAAGGGTTATCGGGGTGGGTCACCCTATGCACTGGATCGATTATATGAATTAATAGTCCGTTTGGGAAAAGTTGCCCAATCCATACCCGAAATTTTAGAAATAGAAGTGAACCCCATTATAGTGACATTGAATGATACGTTTGCCGTAGACGTTAAGATTGTTCTCGACCAAAAGGAAGACGAACGATCCAGCCCGCCCATTTTTTACGAAGCAAAAACCCTGAAAAATACCATACTTGCCAGTAAATACCATTTTATGACATTTGAGACGAAGAATCTCTTTCTATACCAACCAGGACAATTCGTCACTATAAAGGTTGCCGAAAGAGTTGTCCGCGCATATTCCATATCCGGACAGGATGCACAGAATCAATTTAATATCCTTGTCGATACCTCCCCGGGAGGGATGGGTTCAATTTATTTTGAAACGTTGAAACCCGGAACCATGATTTCCTATCTGGGGCCATTCGGGACATTTGCGTTCAGGAAAAATGACAACTCCAAACATATAGTCTTTTTAGGAACCGGTTCCGGATGCAGCCCATTAAAATGTATGTTGGAATCGGTCTTAAAAACAAGTAATGTAAAAATTCCCATAACACTGTATTTGGGTCTGCGCTATCAATCGGACATATTTTGGAAAGAGTATTTTCAAAAGCTGGCAGACGAGCATCCAAACTTCAATTTTGAACTTGTTCTCTCCAAGCCCGATGAGACATGGCAAGGATTGACAGGACACGTTACTGAATTAGTAAATAAGGATTTTCCGGACGCAAGCGGATGTTCCGTTTACCTTTGCGGCAATAAGGCAATGATTGATGAGGCAACTCAAATACTTCTCTCCCGCGGATGCTCGAAGAAGAGAATCTATTCGGAAAAATTCTGATATACTTTTATTATTATGGAAAAATTACCACAAAATAAATTATTAGATCTTTCAGGGAAAACCGCAATTGTCACAGGAGGAGCTGGCGGCATAGGATACGGGATAAGTTATAGGTTGGCCGAGGCAGGTGCATCTGTTGTTATTGCAAACAGAACGCAGGAGGTTGCAGACAAGGCGGTAGCGGATTTAACCTCAAAAGGATGGCACGCAAAAGCAGTAAAAACCGATGTTTCCCAGGAACAAGACGTTATGAATCTTATAGCAGAAACAAAGAATACGTACGGATCGATCGATATTTTGGTGAATAATGCCGGAATCTTTCCGTCAATTCCTGTGATGAACCTTACTGTTTTGGATTTTGAGCGGATCCTTGCAACAAATTTAAAAAGCGTATTCCTTTGCACAAAATACGTTTCCCAGCAAATGATTACGCAGGGAAAAGGCGGAAAAATAATCAATATCACATCCATTGACGCGCTTCATCCCTCCATGGTAGGGCTTGCGACATACGATGCTTCCAAACATGGGGTTTGGGGATTTACAAAAAACGTTGCTCTTGAACTGGCGCCCCATAAAATTTGGGTGAATGCAATTGCGCCCGGAGGTATTTTGACACCAGGAGTCCAAAAGAGCATGCCTGCAGCCCCCGGAGTTGACCAAAATAAACAATTAGAAGGGTTCTCCGCAAGAATTCCGATGCGCAGGATGGGAGACATAGACGACATTGGTAAAGTCGCTCTATTTCTGGCATCGGATATGTCATCCTATATGACGGGAAGCCAGATCGTTGTGGATGGCGGATATTTACTTTCATAAGAAAATAAATTGACCTGGCAGGCCATTCTTCAATTTAAGATGCTATAATAGGCAAAATATATATTTT
>PEZG01000052.1:0-1471 GCA_002774185.1 Candidatus Roizmanbacteria bacterium CG09_land_8_20_14_0_10_41_9
CTCTACGATTGTTCTGGATTGGAGTTTGCTGCGCAATTCCCAGTCCGGAGGGATGCGCTCTGTGTCCATACCGTAGAGGAGATGTTTTATGTATAGATACGTACCTCCAACAAGGATAGGGGTTTTTCCAAATCTGAGGATTTTTTTAATAACCGGAAGTGCAGCCACAACATAGTCAAACGAAGAAAAATGTTCTTTCGGATTGACGATATCATACAGGTGGATTTCTGAAATATCTTTTCCGGTTACGACGTCAAGATGCCGGTATATCTGTCTGGAATCGCAGTTGATAAGTTCTCCGTTCAATTCCTTTTTCATCCTTTGGGCGAGATGGGTTTTGCCCGTTGAAGTTTGGCCCGTGATAACAATGATTTTTCTCATGGAGGCGACACCTTATGAACTTACTTCCTCTTTTTTTGTATTCGGGCAGCTTCGATAAGGTTTCTAAATAAATAAAGGACGTCTATGGGTCCTATGCCGCCAGGGGTGGGGGTGTAAAGACTCGCAATATCACGTATTTCACTCTCTTCATAATCGCCCCGCAATTTGCCGTTCTCTCGTCTGAGCCCAACATTTATCAAGACTACCCCCGGCTTAAGAAGTCCAGGATCGATGATTTTCTTACCGACGGCAGTGATAACCACGTCGGCTTCTTTTATATACACCTCAGGTTCTGGGGTTGTGGAGCCCACGGAGAAGTAATTTATCTTCATTTCTGATAAGGTTCTACCGATGGGAGATCCTCCCGTGATGCCTCTTCCCACGAGCACTACTTTTTTATTGCGGAACATGCGTTTGAAAAACGACCTATCTTTCTCAAAATCTACAAGAAGACTGCGATCTACCTTTCCCTTTCCAAAGACATATTTGAACACGGTTAAAACAGCGAGTCCTATGGGAGCAACGAAATAGGATTTTTTCTTATGTCCTTCGATTTCCTTTTCATTCGGGATGTAATCATAAAAACTGCTGGTGGAGAGTTGGGCGGGTACGGGTTGTTGGATAACCAATCCCGTAGTTTCAGGATCCTGGTACTTTTTCTTCAAGCATCTCATGAATTGTTCGTAGGTGGGTATGTTTTTTAAGTATTCTACGTCACATTTAATCCCTAGTCTTTTGCCTAATTCGGACTTCATTCGAATGAATGAGAGCTGATCTGGAGATTCGCCAACCAAAAAGATCACAAGTTTTAAGGGAGTTTTTTTCTTCAATTTTCGAATCTCTCTTTTTAGCTCGCTCAGGATCAATTCAGAAACTTTCTTGCCAGGGAATTCCATATAGGGTGTCTTTGGGTAATTATATCACACAAAGGTAGCACTGACAACCTTGTCGGTTTTTGGGAACCTCATGAGGATGACGCCCTTTGCGGTTCTTGAGCGTGGCGGGATCGCCTGGAGAGGGATTTTTACGACCTGTCCCTGTGCGCTTGTTATGATGACGGTCGTGTTATGTTCATTGATAATTTGAACAA
>PEZG01000052.1:1579-4473 GCA_002774185.1 Candidatus Roizmanbacteria bacterium CG09_land_8_20_14_0_10_41_9
CACCTAAGACTAAGATGTTTTTTTTAAACTCTTCATCCGAGAAGGAATCTGCGGATATAACCTGATCATCCGAATCAAGCTCAATGCCTTTTACCCCAATGGATGACCTTCCGATAGGCCTGATTTCGCTTTCTTTGAAGACGATAGCCTTACCTTTGGCAGAAGTCAGAATTATATTGTGTTTTCCGTTTGTAAGTTTTACCCATAAAAGTTCGTCCTGTGCACCCAATCGTATCGCAATAATCCCGTTTGTCCGTATATTCGCAAGATCCCTGAAAGGGGTTTTTTTTACAACGCCTTTTTTTGTAGACATAAACACAAACATTTTGTCTGCATTCTCAAGTGTTTGGGCGTTGTATGTAAGGATTGAGGTAATGATTTCCTCCGGTTTTAACGCGATTAGGTTTACTAAAGCTTTCCCTTTTGAGATGCGGGATCCTTGGGGAACGTCCCACACTCTATTCTGGAAGACTCTTCCTTGATTCGTGAAGAAAAGCATATAGTCGTGCGTCATTGCGGTTGTGATATAGTACACATTATCTGTTTCTTTCGTTTCGATTCCCGATACCCCTTTTCCTCCTCTATTCTGTACTCTGAATGTTTCCCTAGGGACCTGTTTAATATAACCTTCCTTGGTCAAAACTACGATGACTTCCTTATTTTCTATCAGCTGTTCATCCGTGATTTCTCCGGGTTTGTTTTTAATTACTTGAGTTTTTCTTTTATCTCCGTATTTTTGTTTCAGATACAATAACTCATCCTTTATGACTTTTAGGATTTTAAAAATGTCTTTCAGAAGAACTTCAAGATACTCTATGGTTTCCTTTAGGAGCGATAATTCGTCCTCAATTTTTGCCCGTTCCAATCCTGTAAGTCGTTTCAACTGCATATCGAGAATTGCTTGGGATTGGATTTCGCTCAAGCCAAACTTTTTCATCAATTTTTGTTTTGCTTCTGGTTCATTCGCGGATTTTTTTATAATTTCGATGACTTCGTCAATATGATCCAGCGCGATAAGGTATCCCTCAAGGATATGTGCTCGTGCTCTAGCCTGCATCAGCTCATATTCCGACCTTTTGGTAACGATATCAACCCTATGGGTAATATATTGTTCCAAAATAGTTTTTAAGGAGAGAGTCTGGGGAACGCCATCCAGGAGAGCAACCATATTGACCGGAAACGTAGTTTGGAGTTCAGTATATTTAAAAAGATTATTAAGAACCTTTTTATAGGAAGCGTCCCGTTTTAGTTCGATTACAACTCGTATTCCTTCCCGGTCCGATTCATCACGCAGATCCGATATCCCAACGATCTTTTTATCAACTACGAGATTCGCGATTTTTTCAACAAGGTTTGCCTTATTTACTTGGTAAGGCAACTCTTTAACGATGATTGCCATTTTGCCTTTTCCAAAATCCTCATCCTCTACCTTAGAGCGGATCAAAATAGATCCCCTTCCTGTGGCATAAACTTGTTTGATATCATTTATCCCATAGATGATTCCGCCTGTTGGGAAATCGGGACCTTTTACAAACTGAAATAACTCATCTATTTCTACATTAAAGCCGATCCGCCTTTTTTTAGCGCCATCCTCTTCGCGGCTCGAGTTATTGATGAGTTCTGCTTTATCAATAAGATAGCATAAGGCATCGATGATCTCAGAGGTATTATGGGGAGGGATTTTTGTCGCCATCCCAACCGCAATACCTTCTGCTCCCATAAGTAGGAGGTTTGGAAGTTTTGCCGGCAGGTAGACAGGTTCCTCCAATGTACCGTCAAAATTGTCAATAAAATCTACGGTTTCTTTTTCTATATCCACAAGCATCTCCTCGGCAATTCGTGTCAGTTTCACCTCAGTGTAACGCATTGCGGCAGGAGGATCTCCATCGACTGAACCAAAGTTTCCCTGCCCCTTTATTAGAGGGTATCTCATGGAAAAGTCTTGCGCCATTCGGACGAGGGATCCATACACCGGAGCGTCTCCGTGGGGGTGGTATTTTCCCAAGACTTCTCCGACGACCTTAGCGGATTTTGAAAACCTTGCTCCGGATGTTAGGCCCATTTTGTACATCGCATACAGGATTCTGCGATGTACTGGTTTTAGACCATCGCGAACATCCGGTAATGCCCTGGACACGATGACAGACATCGCGTAATCCAGGTATGCCCGTTTCATTTCCGAAGTAATCTCTGTTGGTTGTGTGTGTATTGCCATACTAATGATCCCTTGTTTTGCTCACATGAGAAAAGGAGCAATTAAGAGAGCGACGATATTGAGTACCTTGATCATGGGATTGACGGCAGGTCCTGCCGTATCTTTGTATGGATCCCCAACCGTATCACCGGTCACTGCACATTGGTGAGCAAAACTTCCTTTGCCTCCCAGATTCCCTTCCTCAATGTATTTTTTCGCATTATCCCAAGCGGCTCCTCCGGTCGTCATAGATATTCCGACAAACAACCCGGTGACAATGGATCCGACCAACATTCCTCCCAGGGCTTTTGCTCCCAAGGAAAATCCCACGAACAAAGGTGCTAATACGATGATAAGAGTTGGCGCAACCATCTGTTTTATTGCGGATTGGGCAACAATATCTACGGCTCGACCATACTCTGGTCTAGTCTTTCGCTCCATAATGCCTTTGATTTCCTTAAACTGCCTCCGCACCTCATTTACAACGGATATACTTGCCTTTCCCACAGCCTCCATAGCAAGTGCGCCAAAAAAGTAAGGGATAGCACCTCCGATAAAGAGTCCAATCAAGACTCTCGGTTCAGTAAGGGAAAATGTTGTCAACTGGTCGATAAATTTTGATGACTTTGCTAATTCTTGGGTATAACTTGAAAAAAGAACCAATGCGGCTAAACCAGCAGACCCAATCGCGTAAGCTTTT
>PEZG01000031.1 GCA_002774185.1 Candidatus Roizmanbacteria bacterium CG09_land_8_20_14_0_10_41_9
AGGGTGAGAAAAGAGCTTGCAATGATGAAAGAGATTACCGGATATGATGACACTGGGCTCTGGGAAAATGTGACAGATGAAAATGGGATCCCCTACACCAAAGTCCATGCAACACAGGATCAGAATAGTAAGGTGGTATATGAAGTAATCTTAGACACTACAAAAGATCCTAGGGGGATTCCGCAGATGTTTACGATACGGGAATGTGATTACAATGATGAGACAGGAGGAAAGATTGTAGGATTGAATGACGCTCAAGCCTCTCTCACCAGACAAGCATGGAGGATCTTGGAGACTGCAGATCCGTATGTGGATGAACAAGATCCTGGATTCCTGGAGAAGTCGTGGAGAGTGAATAAAGGGGGGGCGTAGGAATTAAAACTCTTCCCGATAATCAAGCTTCAACAAATTGGCTCATTGATAACAAAATGGGGTTAATATTATTTAATTCAATACGATTTAATGATGGAGTTCGTGCTATTGTAGGAGGGATCGAAGGCGAAAGACATGAGCTTTATGCAGCGCAATATGGCTGGAGTGAAGGATGGATGTATACCAAAATACCTCCAGATGCCATGGATAAAAATGTAATAATAGATGCTATAAAACGATCTTTAAAATGGTTAGATAAATATGGTAAAGATTTACCAGTTGATATTTTTAACGATGTATATAATTATGGAACTTGGCACCTTACACAGGTACCAAATGTTCCCAACGAACCCTCCATTCTTTTTGAGCCATAATTGGTCCACTTATGGAAAAACATCCCCGTAGAAATATACTAAAGTCTGCAACCTCCTTATTACTTTCTGGAATAATCTCTTCATGTAAAACAGTAGAAGAAAATACGCTGGGCTCAACTATTCAAACGCCAACAAAAGAACTCGCCCCCACCGTAGTCCCCTCTCTTGCTGCGCCCACCCCTATCCCCGAACCTACTCGAAGCGTAATCCTAACAGCAACTCCTGAAAGCGCCACTACAGTAGCACCTACTGTTCAACCGAGTCCAACAGTAGAGCCCACCTCCACTCCGGAAGCGAGTCCCACCCCTGAAACAGAAAAGATTCTAGATCTTGCTCCTGCAGTTCTCTCTCCTGAGCTCAGAAAAAAATACCTGGCTGAGGGAGAATATATGGGAGATGAAGATCTTGAGGGAAGAGTATTTGTGGATCAGAAGAGTGGAGCGTATGTGATGCTTGCTCCCTCTGTATTTAAATCTGTGAAGACACTAAGCCATTGTGAAGAAGTCGAGAGATGAACTGGGGGAAAGAAGCTCATAATATGGTAGGAAATATACCGTGGCTCCTGCTATCTTATCCACCATTTTTGTTCCTAGATGGATAATATACCCTTTGGGCGATGAGTATTTTGATAGAAAACTTTGAAAGGACCGTGTGGTTTCAGGATTTTTTAGTTGGCTATATTTCACTTCTATCGGTATGACTTTAAGTCCTGAACTGAGGATAAAATCAACTTCACCTTTATCTTTGGTACGCCAAAAATGGATTTGCGAGGCCGTATCTTTTATTTTTTCCTTCAGTATATTAAAGATAAAATTTTCAAACAAGTGCCCCACTTCACCTGTTAAAACAGCGTTCCCAAAAGTTCCCAACGTATAGTTTCTCATTCCCAAGTCGTAAAAATAATACATGGGGCTTTTCGTGATCTCTTTTCTGACATTCCTGAAAAACGGAGTAACTTTTTCTAAAAGATAAGTCTTTTGCATATACCAAAGATAGTTTTTGATCGTAGCGACAGATAACCCAAGGGTTCCTGAAAGTTCGCTAATATTAACAAGGCTGCCGATTTGAGAAGCCATTATCTTAACCAGAGCTGTAAAATCTTCAGTTTTTTGTACACCTAAGAGATACGCAATATCTCGTTCTACATAACTTTGGTAAAGCTCTGCAATAACCTTCCGTTTTTCCTCACGGGTTTCTTCCAGAACAACACGGGGGTAACCGCCGAAATTTAGATATTCCTCAAACAATCCTCTCGTGCGTTCTTTTTCCAAAGCGAAAAACTCAAAAAGTTTCCCTTCATACTTATAATCCGTTTTGAAGTCGACGAACTCCATAAAAGTCACGGTTGTTAATTCAAACATCCGTTTTCTGCCCGCTAAGGATTCGTGAATATGTTCTTTAAGTTCAACACTCCCCGACCCGGAGACAATGAATTTATAAGGAAGGTTCATATCATAAAGTCCCTTAAGAAAAACTCCGGCATCCTCTTTTCGCTGTATCTCATCCATAAAAACATATCCCTCTTTATCCCCTATCTCCAAGGCAATTTTTCTTATAAGTTGTCCCTGAGAGATAAAAAATTGCCGGTCCGATTCAATATCAAGATTGAGAAAAACTGTCTTTTTGCCTTGTTTTTCTAACTGTTCTTTAAGAAGCATCATTAAAGTCGTCTTTCCTGCTTGCCTTGGGCCAGCAATAAAGGTTATTTCCTTTTTCTCAAGATGGTTTTGTAGGCTCTGAAAAAGGTATCTCTTTATCATAATTATATTTTAGTACGAGAATTATAAAAGTCAAGTATATGAATTCTCGTGGTGAGCTTAACCATCAGGCTCGCAAATATTCTTGGTTCGTCTATCAAGAAACTAAAGAACATAGAATAAGTTTAAAGTGCAAAGTGTAAAATTCAAAGTTGCAGTTCAAAGTCTAAAGTGATCTATAAAAGACTAAAGAATAATTTTTAATTTTTAACTGAAATTTTGAACTTTTAACTTTGAACTTTAAACTTCTATTACACTTGACATTTACCTGAAGTAATTTCATAATATGAACGGTGGCTGAACATCCTCCCACACCGTACGTCTTCTTTACTTCGGGTCAGCCCACACTGACCCTTCTCCCTCCGCTCCTGTTTTTTTTGGGCGACAAAAGACTTATAGAAAAATCTTATCGTCCTGAAAATAGCTTTAATTTACCCCTTGACAAGGTAGATAAAAGATATATATTATAATTCTATAGGACTATGAGCGAGAAATTGAACGCACAACCATCAGCTTTGGATAGAATACCAGGCAAAATTGAGGATACATTGAGTCGAACAAGAAATCGACGTGGAGTTCTTAAAGTCTTGGGCGCGGGTCTTGCGAGTGCTCTTGTTTCTGGGTGCGGAGATACTCTACTTGCTTCTCCTGGCAAAACACCCACAGAAACGCCGACACAAAGACCGCCACGACCAACCAATGAAAAACCTGAGCCGACAAGCTCTCCTACCGCAGAAGTAAAGATCAATGTTTCTCCCACACCAGAATCCATATCCCCTTTTCCGCTGCTCACTGCGGATACCTTTCTAACAGGATATTTTGGAATTGGTGGTGAGAAAGTAATTAGTATGCCCACAAGTGCTCCGGATGGAGGACGTCAGGTAAAAGAAACTCCTGTCCCAGATCTTTTTAGGTATGCTGCAGATCTATGGGATTTGACAGAAGAAGAAGTTGCGAATCAGCTCGCAACCGATCCTGTGATGGGTGTAAAATTTAGCTTTGCTGCTGCAGAACTTACTGGTATTGAGGGGGTAATTAATTTTGAGGAAGCATTCCCTCAGTTAAAAGACGTAAAAATTCCCCGTTTCACCCTAGGGACTCTCCCTCAAGAAAAAGAATATGAAGTTGCTATCAATAGCGCACCGAGAGATTTCGTTCTTCGCAAAGGAACCCATATGCATGTCTTGGGAGTGTTTGGCTCAGTGAGCGGCCCCACTGCCATTGTTGCATTTGACGACTTTTTAAGAACACCGGATGGGAGCCCAAAGATGGAACTTGTTGCGATCCCTGTTAGTTTGGAGCGTCCGGAAACTGGAACTTCTCTCGTTCAATTAGTGCGGTCAAATGGCGGCTTATATGATGCAAAAACTCAACTTCTCACTCTCCCCAATGGGGAAACGTTAGTGCTTCCAGTGATCGAAACCACGTTTGGAGAACAGTTATATAACGCGTGCGGCGTATATTTCATGGATGAGATCGGGAAAAATCCGGACGGGACCCCCATTCTTCACCCGAGACCGGTTGTCCCACGTGCGTCTCCTGAATTCGTAAAAGAAGTCACCGAAAAAAATAACGTAATGGCGATTGCTTATGGTCCAACAGAGAATCATTCGGTCGTCATGACCTCACCGGATGGAAAAACACAACTTGCCGAAGTGACTTATAACAAAGAAACGAATCAGTGGGAGTGGAAGGAAATTAAACCATCCACACTTGAACTCACTCTCACCTCCCTCACTCCAGAGTTAGCTGTGAAATT
>PEZG01000048.1 GCA_002774185.1 Candidatus Roizmanbacteria bacterium CG09_land_8_20_14_0_10_41_9
CGCTTCTTGAATTGAGGTAAACTTTTTCCACATGGGTTGCAACACTCCAAGATCGTCCAACAAATGAGAGAATTTACTCCTGTTTTCCGCCACGTCCACACTTTGGGGAGACGTTCCCATGATTGGAATATGGTATTTGGAGAGGGAGGGACATAAATTGTTTGGAGTTTGACCGCCGACAGATACAATAAGACCCATGGATTTTTCGAAATCATAAATATCGGCAACCCGCTCGAATGTCAGCTCTTCAAAATAGAGTCGGTCGGACATATCGTAATCTGTCGAGACGGTTTCCGGATTGCAGTTGATAATGATTGATTCCTTGTGATATTTTTTTAATGCGAGGGCAGCGTTTACACATGTCCAATCAAATTCAACCGAAGAGCCAATCCGATAAGGGCCGGAACCCAATACGATAATCCCCCTTTTTCCTTCAGGTTTTACATCGTGGTGGAATCCGTTGTATGTTAAATACAGGTAATTCGTTTTCGCAGGCATTTCGCCGGCTAGCGTATCAATCTGGAACACGGAAGGGACGATCCTTAATTTTTTTCTTAAATTCCGTATCTTTATTTCTTTTTTTCCGGTGAGCTGACCGATTTTTTTATCAGAAAAACCAAGCTGTTTCAGTTCAAGGAGATTCTCATACCGTAGGGACTTATGTTCCATAAGTTCTTTTTCCGCTATGACAATTGTTTTTATGCGGTTGAGGAACCAGGGGTCGATCCCCGTATAATTATAAATATCGGCAACACTAATCCCTCTTCTTATTGCCTCGGTTATTGCGAACAGCCTTTTAGGTGTCGCAATCTTCAGATATTTAATAAGCGTGGTATCGTCTTTGGGGAAATGGTTTTCCGTTACTCCTTCGCAGCCAATATCAAGCATTCGGGTCGCCTTTTGCAGGGATTCTTCAAACGTGCGGCCAATTGCCATGACTTCACCGACAGACTTCATACTGCTCCCAATTTTTTCTTCAACCCCTTTGAATTTTTCCAAATCCCAACGGGGAATTTTAGTAACAATATAATCAAGCGCTGGTTCAAAAAACGATTGGGTGACCTGGGTCACTTGATTTTTAATTTCCAAAAGGTTTTTTCCGATGGCAAGTTTAGCCGCAACATATGCTAATGGATACCCGGTGGCCTTGGAGGCTAGGGCTGAAGAGCGAGACAACCGGGCATTTACCTCAATAACATAGTAATCGATGACATTATTTTTAGGTCTAGGGTTGAGCGCGAACTGTACGTTACATTCCCCAATAATTCCAAGACTTCGAGCGATCTCTATGGACTTTTTTCTTAAAAAATGATACTCAAAATTATTCAATGTTTGACTGGGGGCAACCACAATAGATTCTCCGGTGTGGATCCCCAGCGGATCCATATTCTCCATGTTACAGACCGTGATGCAGTTGTCGTGCCGATCCCTTATAACCTCATATTCAATCTCCTTAAAGTGGTGGAGATATTTTTCAATAAGGACCTGAGGGGAAAAGGAAAGCGCGTCTGTGACAATTTTTTCGAGCTCATGCATCGTATATGCAACGCCGGATTTCTGCCCACCCAGTGCATATGCGGCCCGAACCATAAGGGGGAAACCGATACGATGCGCGATCTCAACCGCATGTTTTAACGATTCTGCCGTGCTACTCTCCGGGATGGGTATCTTATTTTTAATAAGGTGTTTTGCGAATAAATCTCTATCCTCCGAAACGATTATCCCCTGTATTGGGGTGCCAAAAATCGCAACGGCATGTTTTTTTAACACCCCCTTTTTATACAAATCGATTCCGCAGTTTAAAGCGGTTTGTCCACCGAAAGAAAGAAAAATTCCATCCGGTTTTTCCTTCTCTATGACCCTCCTGACGAAATATTCGTTCACCGGTAGAAAATAAATTTCGTCCGCAAGAAAGTTGGATGTCTGAATCGTGGCAATATTTGGGTTAACAAGAATGGTTTTAATTCCCTCTTCTTTTAAGGCTTTTATAGCCTGGGAGCCTGAGTAATCAAATTCGCCCGCCTCTCCGATTTTTAACGCTCCCGAACCTAAGACTAATACTTTCATTGGTTTTTCCTTCATATTTTTTCCAGGAAATGATCAAAAATCCATTCGGTATCAGTCGGACCAGGGGTTGCTTCCGGGTGAAACTGGACCGACATGAAAGGGAATTTTTCATGGATGATCCCTTCATTGGTGGCGTCATTCGCGTTCGTGAACCACTGCCGAAAACCAACGGGAATTTCGCCGACTACAAACCCATGGTTTTGTGTTGTTAGATAACAGCGACTTGTATCCATTAACACACAGGGTTGATTTTGTCCGCGGTGGCCGAATTTTAATTTATAGGTATTCCCACCCGCAGCCAGTGCTAGTATCTGATTCCCCATACAGATTCCAAGAGTGGGAATTTTATTCTTTAACGCTTTTTTAACCGTGTTAATGGTTGCAGGGACAGCTTTTGGATCTCCTGGGCCATTAGAAATAACAATTCCATCGAATGGAATTTTTTCTTGGAATGGGTTGTAGTCCCAAGGGACGGTTATTACCTTGATATTTCTCTTCAAAAGTTGGGTAATGATATTTTTTTTAACCCCGCAGTCAATGACAAGAACGGTTTTTTTTCCTTTTCCCTCTTCCGCAACGCTTTTTATGGATACTTCCTGGACTAAATTTTTTCGATGGGGATCACTAAAGGGAATATCCTTATCAAAAATAATCTTCCCTAACATCACTCCTTGATCGCGGATTTTTTTTGTCAATGCTCTTGTATCCTTAATTTCGAGGGCTGGGATCTTTTCCTTCTTTAGCCAGGAAGACAAAGTCATCCTGCTTTGGAAATGGGAAGGGGTGTCGACATAGTTGGATACGATCAAACCCGTAGTTTTGATGCCGTCAGATTCCCAGTATGTGTTTTCAGGGACTCCATAGCTACCGACAATAGGGTATGTCATAATGAGAATTTGTCCTTGGTAAGAGGGATCCGTTAAACTCTCAGGGTACCCAACCATCCCTGTCGTAAAAACTACTTCTCCTGTTGCCGCAGACTCGTATCCAAAACTCCGCCCCTCAATTTTGGTTCCGTCTTCAAGGATTAGTAGGCCTTTCATAGGCGTGACAGTATTAATGTTAGTAGAGCCATCCTTGTATAGACCCCGTTGGGTACTTGGAGTTTCAAGTAGACGGCTCTTTCGTCGTCATCAACCCTTGGGTCAATCTCTCCAACCCGGGGAAGCGGATGCATGATGATCATATGTTGATTTCCTTTTTTTACTACCAGTTCCGGAGCAATAATAAATCGGTTTTTAACTTTTTTATACTCCTGCAGGTTTTTAAACCGTTCTTTTTGCACACGGGTCCAGTACCAGAAATGCAGGTTCGTCGGCATATCCGTTTCATTTTCAATTTCCACAAGGCGTATTTTTTTTGCAAGATTATTCATTAATTCCGTTGGGAGACCCAGGGATTTTGGAGACAGTAAATATAGGGCATTTTTTTTATACAGGGATAAACCCTTTATCAGTGAATGGACGGTTCTTCCATTCAGTAGGTCCCCTGCAATAAGACCCGTAAGATTATCCAGTCTTTTAAATTTTTGGTAGATCGTATAGAGATCAAGGATTGCTTGGGTGGGATGTTCGCCGGTGCCGTCCCCTGCATTGATGACGGGTACGGTTGTTGCCGCTTGTGCGGCGATCTTCGCAGACCCTTTTTCCGGATGACGTATCACAATGGCGTCAGAATAGCTTTCAAATACTTTTATCGTATCGCTCAAACTTTCACCCTTGGCAACGGAAGAATTGCGTCCAACATCTTGTACTTCAATCGTTTGTCCTCCCAACCGTTTGACCGCAGACGCGAATGAGCCGAATGTCCGGGAGGAGGGCTCAAAAAAAAGCAGGGCGATGATTTTTCCGGAGAGCGAGGTAAGGCGTTTTTTCCTCTTTAGCTTCCGGATGATGGTATCTGTGGTCCGAAACAGTTTTGACAGCGATTTAGGATCAAACTGGTCAAGAGAGAGGATATCTTTCTTCTTGAAGTTCCCGTTGATTTTATCCATAAAAAAATTGAGGCGTTTAGCCTCCATGGGTTGGGTCATTGAAAAGTTTAATAATTGGTTGCATTCTAAGTTTAACAAAATATCAAATTAGAGATTTTAAGTCAAGAGGCAATTGGAGTATAATTGTAGGGAGGTCAGCACATGGTATACACTTTTCAGAACGGGAACGG
>PEZG01000015.1:0-869 GCA_002774185.1 Candidatus Roizmanbacteria bacterium CG09_land_8_20_14_0_10_41_9
TCCTCCGCCCAAAGTGGCGAGCGCCGTACTAAGACTCAAACCCAGCGCGATGGAAAACGTCGATGCCAAAGCATACTACCGGTTGATAAAAATATTATTCAAACAACCCAGAAAAACTATTCTTAATAACTTAGAGGTTGGCTCCAGAAGAACAAGAGGTGAAATTGAAGAAAAACTTAAAAATCTTGGTATAAATCCAACTCATAGGCCGCAGGATCTAAAAATTGATGAAATAAAATCTCTTTCTACTGAGATTTACTCACAAAAGGAGTAAAATTGGCATAAATAGAAGCAAAAATGGATGAGAAAAAAATAGACTTCTTAGGCCCCGAATTCATAATGGCCATGATAGCGGCTCTTATGAGCGACTTTACCTTCCTTTTTTTGTTGGCATTGCTCATCCCCGTAATAGGGCTCGTCATCGCATTAATGGTTATTATGTCCCATTATTTTGCTGGACTCATTCTGCTGTTTCTTATATTCCCAAAACTCAAACACCTCCTACCGAAATTAACTCTTATATTGGCCGTAATTCTTCCATTTCCATTCCTGGCTATTGGCCTGGTTTCAGCTATTATCCTCCAAAACCGACTAATTGAGTTCGTTGTGACTCAAGTAGCTATTCAGGCCATCGCTGTTTCAACTGCTGGCGCAGGAGAGGTATTAGAGGTCGGAGCTGCCGCTGCTAAGGCTGGGGCTGCTGTTGCCAAAACCGGTGCTGCCGCTGCTGAAATCGAAGCTGCTACTGTTAAAGCCGGGGCTGCTGTTACTGAAATTGGGGCTGCTACTAAAACTGGAGCTGCCGCTGCTAAGGCTGGGACAGAGGCTGCCGAAGCGGGTGCGAGGGCCGCTGAAGCAACGGGGGAGGC
>PEZG01000015.1:973-4268 GCA_002774185.1 Candidatus Roizmanbacteria bacterium CG09_land_8_20_14_0_10_41_9
CATTTTCTGCTTTGGTGGTTGTGGGAGATGGGAATGGAAAAGTGGGGATTGGGTTGGGACGGGGACTTGAAGTTCCTCCTGCAATTCAAAAAGCCATGAATTATGCGAAAAAACACATGATAAAAGTTCCGGTATATAAAAATACCCTTCCCCACGAAATCAAATTGAAGTATAAGGCTGCTCTGGTGCTTTTAAAACCGGCACCCGAGGGAACCGGGTTAAAGGTAGGGAGCGTTGCGAGAGTTATCCTGGACTTGGCGGGAGTACAAAATGCCTCAGGTAAAATCATCGGTTCCAGAAATCAACTCGTTAATACCTATGCAGTCATGAATGCATTGAGAAGGTTAAAAATTAGATCCAACTAAAAACCATTAACTATGTTTAAGTTGCCGAAAATCATTGGTAAACGAAAAAAGAGATTGGGAAGAGGACTTGGCAGCGGGAAAGGCGCAAAGTCCAGACGTGGTACTACAAGGCACCAGACTGCTCGTGAATCTATCCCTTTACACTTTGAGGGAGGTCAAGGAAGAATGGTCAAGCGGTTCCCCCTTTTAAGAGGAAAAGGGAAAAACAAGTCCATACGGGCAAAGCCTATTATCCTTCAGCCGTCTGATTTGGATTCATTGAAAGAGGGACAAATTGTGACGTTGGAACTTCTTATCAAAAATGGTATTGTAGATGAGGATGCAAGGAAAAAAGGTGTAAAATTATTGAATGCGAATAAGCTGAAAAAGAAATTCACGCTTCAGATCCCGGTTTCCAGAAAACAGATATGAAAGAAATACTAAATAAAATTAGTCTGTTATTCAAAGATAAAGATCTAAAAAGAAAAACCCTATTTACCCTTTTTATTTTCCTTGTATTCCGGTTGTTCGCATTCCTTCCGGTTCCTGCAATCAATCTAGCGAAGTTGAGAGTTCTCTTCAGCCAAAGCCAATTCCTGTCGCTTCTCGATATTTTTTCTGGAGGTACGCTCATAAACTTTTCTGTGATGGCATTGGGGCTAAATCCTTATATAAACGCATCCATCGTGATCCAACTTTTAACCGTCGTATTTCCCCAACTCGAACAACTCTCCAAAGAAGGGGAGTACGGAAGGTATCGGATGAATCAATACACACGGTTTTTAACCGTTCCCCTGACCATCATCCAGACAATTGGAATTTTCATGTTGCTTCAGAGCCAAAAGATTGTAACCAACCTGTCTCCGATAGAGTTCTTCTCGTTTATTGTTACGATGGTTTGCGGTACGTTCATCTTGGTATGGTTCGGTGAACTCATATCCGAATTCGGATTAGGAAACGGGATTTCCCTACTCATCTTTGCTGGAATCGTAGGACGCGTCCCCATCATGTTCGGGAGGACGTTGGCCATCGTGAACAGTCAGCTTATTATCAACATTATGACCTTTGTCATCTTGGCGGTTGTCGTAATCGGCTCAATCGTGTTTATTAATGAAGCGGTCCGCAAAATTCCGGTATACTACGCGAAACGAATCCGAGGGAACCGGGTATACCAGGGAGCGACGAACTACCTTCCGCTCAAATTGAATCAAGCAGGAGTGATCCCTATTATTTTCGCCGTATCGTTTGTACTTGCTCCTCAGCTCCTTGGGAATTTCCTTATGGGCGTAAAAACCCCGGCAATTGCCGCGGCGGCCAAATTCTTAGTAAAATTCTTTAACCCTTCCGGATTCTTCTACAACTTTTTCTACTTTTTCTTCGTGATAGGTTTTACCTATTTTTACACAGTCGTTGTATTTAACCCTCAAAAAATCGCGGAAGAAATCCAGAAGCACGGAGGATTTATCCCTGGAATCCGTCCCGGTATCGCCACAAAACAATATCTTGAAAAAATTCTCTATAAAATCACGAGCGTTGGAGCGGTATTCTTGGGAGCTATCGCAATCCTTCCGGCCATCGTTTCCCAAATTACCGGATTGAGCGATTTGGTTATTGGGGGAACAGGGATCCTCATCGTCGTTTCTGTCATCCTGGAAACATTCAAAATGGTAGAAGCTCAGCTAGTGATGAAGAACTATGATCGATTCGTACAATAACGTTATTAATTTACGATTGTTTTTATGGCTAAAAAAGGTTCACGGGTGCTCATAGGGTTGACATGCGGGGAATGCGATGCCCAGAACTATGTGTTAGAAAAAAATAAGGTGAATACCCCGTCGTCACTCACGTTGAAAAAATACTGCAGTAAGTGCAACAAAAGGACTGTCCATAAAGAAAAGAAAAAGTTGGGGTAGATATTACAAATTTTTCCAGAATATCTCGTTTCTAACCTATGGAACTTGTTCTAATCGGAATCCAAGGGGCTGGGAAATCCACCCAGGGAAATTTGTTATCAAAACGTCTCCATATTCCCTACCTTTCAACCGGGCATATTTTCCGAGAACTTGCAAAGGAAAAAACCCAGTTAGGAAGATATATAAAAGAAACCGTAAACGCAGGTTTCCTTATCCCGGATGAAAAAACCATCACCATCGTAAATAACTATTTATCCAGGCCAGAATACAATCGAGGATACATTCTTGATGGATTCCCCAGGACTACCAAGCAGGCGAGAAAATTTAAAAACAATGTTGATAAGGTTGTCTACTTGAAAATTCCAGACAAAGAGGCCCTATGGAGGTTGCTATACCGGAACGATAAACGAGATGACGAAACGCTTCCTGCCCTTAAAAAACGGATAGATTTGTTCCACAAACACACAGAACCCGTGCTCGATTACTACGAGAATGAAAAAAAACTGGTGGTTGTAGACGGTACTCTGCCAATCCCCGAAGTGAATAAAGAAATTCTCATGAGCTTGGGGAAACAGTTCATGCAGAATCATTTGAAAGAATGGGAACACAAACAGAAAACGATCCTTGCAATTGTGGGTTTGCCGGGTTCGGGGAAAACAGAAGCTGCGCAATTTTTTGAAAAAAAAGGACTTCCGGTTATTTCATTTGGCAGAATCATAAACGATTATGTCGATGAGCATAAACTTTCCCATACAGAGGAAGTTCATAAAAAGTTAAGGACAGAAATCCGAGAAAAATATGGGAAGGAGGCGTTCGCAGTTTTGAATGAAAAAAAAATACACGAAGCATTTGGAAAAAGTTCCATCGTAATCGTGGATGGGCTGCGGTCATGGGAAGAATACCTGTATTTGAAACGGACGCTCCCCGATGTAAAAGTATTAATTCTCGCATTGTATTCGGATAAGGAGATCCGATACCGAAGAATTTCTGGGAGAGAATATCGGACGAAACACTTTGGCGAAGAGCGGGATATTAACG
>PEZG01000022.1:0-1451 GCA_002774185.1 Candidatus Roizmanbacteria bacterium CG09_land_8_20_14_0_10_41_9
TGATAATTACTACTATTAAAGTAAGGCGTATTGTATGCCGATTGTTTGTGTTGAAACAATGATAAATCACATTGCAATTTTTAAAGGTAAACAGGTAAGAAGAATTATTTACAATAATGAGTGGTGGTTTTCGGTGGTGGATATTATTGAGGCTTTAACCGACAGTAATAAGCCGAGAGTTTATTGGAATGCAATGAAAACTAGGGTGAAAGTTAGCGATGGAATTGAGTTGTCTACAATTTGTAGACAACTGAAATTAGAATCACCTGATGGTAAAAAGTATGAAACTGATTGCGCTAATACCGAAAGTATCTTTCGTATCATTCAATCTGTCCCTTCTCCCAAAGCTGAACCATTCAAGCGGTGGCTCGCTCGGGTTGGTTATGAGAGAGTTCAAGAAATTGAAGATCCAGAGCTCGCCACAAAACGCACTAGGGCGCTTTATCAAGCTAAAGGATACCCTGATTCTTGGATTGAAAAGCGAATGCGCGGTATTGAGATTAGGGAAACCTTGACTGACGAATGGAAAAATAGAGATGTCGGCGGAGATAAAGAATATGCCATTTTAACGGCAGAAATATCCAAAGCGGCTTTTGGAATGACCCCCAGTGAATATAAGAAATTTAAAGGGCTTAATAGAGAAAACTTGCGCGATCATATGGATGATCTTGAACTGATTTTTTCTATGTTGGGCGAAGCCTCAACCACCGCGATTGCCAGAAACAGAGATACTCAAGGATTTAGTGAAAACCAGAAAGCCGCTGAAGAAGGCGGAGCGGTAGCGGGGAACGCCCGCAAAGAACTGGAGCAAAAAAGCGGCAGAAGAGTTTCAAGTAGAAATAATTTCCTAAAGCAGTCAGAAATAAAACAATTAAATAAATGATTTTTAAAAAAATATTACATAACCTTTTTACCAAGAAAATCACTCTTTACAAGTGGCAGTTGAACTTATTCGGGGTGATTGTCTTCGGCTTTGGCATTTGCTTCGGCGGATTTTTAACGGTTAAAAATATTTTGTTCCCTAAAATTTTCGCTCTGAATGATACGACCAAGACTTGGACTTTCAGCGTCGGGGTTGGCTCAAGTTATACTTTTGATGCGACTTTAGTTGGTGTCGGCGGAAGCGGGGCAAGCCCGATTACCGGCGTCAATAAGTTGTCCAATCCGTCTTTCGCCGCGGACACCGGTTCTTGGACGCTGTCTCCAATAAACGGGGATACGACTCCGACCGGCTGGGTGGTGGTAAAAGGCGACGGAACTTTTGTCCCGGCAGATACTGCTTGGCTGACGATGAAATACGAGGCTAAATGCGCCAATACCAGTGCTCTTACCGTCGGGCTTACCGCTCCGGCGGATACGACTTACAAGGTTTACAAAGAAAACGGCGTTGCCGGCGACCAATGCACTTCCGCCAACAGCCGGTCGGTTGTTTCCTTAGCTTCCGGTTATCC
>PEZG01000022.1:1648-4267 GCA_002774185.1 Candidatus Roizmanbacteria bacterium CG09_land_8_20_14_0_10_41_9
GGGCATTACAAGCTTCTACCAATGACGTTAATAAAGCCGCTTATACTGATGCTACCGGAGTAACAGAGGCCCAAACTTCCGCGACCAATACCGCCAGCGGGACTTCGGGAACCGTTGGCAATCAAGTAAGAACCTTAACCCTTTCCAGCGGCTCGGTTGTCTGGGATTTGGCGGGTAATGTTTGGGAATGGACGAATAATATCCAATCCAGCGCCATTGATACCACCGCCGGCTGGGTAGAATGGAATCATGCCAATGTCGCAGTAGGCGCCAGAGCTTTATATGGTTCCAATTTATATCTTTCCGCCTCCGGAGTTGGCCAAGTTTATGGAGGTGCTTTAAATAACGGTTTTCTCCGCAGCGGGAGTTGGGATAATACGAGCACTGTCGGAGCTTTTGCGCTCTTTTTGTATTATGCGACCAGCTCTCGGAGTTACGGCTTTGGTTTCCGCTGCTCCAGTGATCCCGTAGCGATCTCGCAATCTTTTTCATCTTCTTCCGGCCGATCGGGTGGGGGGGGTGATACGATAGCAGTAGGAACGGTGAGCAACGCTCTCTTTGACGGCAAGTTGATTCAGTCAGTTAATGTCGGCTCAACCGCTATTTTTGATTTTTCCGCCTATGTCTATGATAATACCACCGGTAATGTTGGGGGAACGGTAACTTCCTCGGTTGCTCAGCTGTATTACAACGGCGTCGGCATCGGCGCCACTTATGCCGACGCCGGTTCCGGCTGGTGGAAATTATCAACAGTCATCACCGGCGTTAATTCTTCTTTGGACTTTGGTCTTTTGGTCAAGGCGGGAAAAACCGTCAAAGCGGATGATTTTACTTTGTCCAAACAGGGCGTTTACAGCATTTATAACACCAGCGCCTATCAAAATACGAGTGTTTCCAGTTGGGACTCTTTTTCCTCCGTGGAAGTAGGAGCGACCGGCAACGCGGGGGTTTACTACCAAATTTGTTTGGATGACGGCTCCGCCTGTTCTTATTCTTCCGGCTCGCGCTGGCAATACTACAATACCGGCGTCGGCACCACCGGCTGGGTAAACGCAACGGACGCAACCACCGCTTACGCCAATGTCGCCGGGGACTTAACGACAACCGCGATGCAAAAACTGCCCATAACTTCGCAGAAAATCTCGGTTAAGGCAATTATGACTTTCGGCGGGGCGGATATTCCCTACATTACTTCTTTTAGCGTCGGGTTGACGACAGATACCACTCCGCCGGGGAATATTACCGCCATTTCCATGAAGAAAAATGTCGGCGTCGGGACAACTGTAGTCCAAAATACTTGGACAAATGATTTGTCTCCGTATTTTTCCTGGGATGAGGCTTCGGATAATGCCGGCGGAGTCGGCATAAAAGGCTACTGTCTTTATATTTCTGCCGGCGACAGCGAGCCGAACTTGCAGACAGCCATTTCCGGTTATCTACCCGGCAATACCAATTTAGACTCAACCCATATTACTTCAGCCAATACCCAATGCGGCAACGGCTCGGGTTTTCTGGTTTCCACGCAAAATATTGATTTTGCCATTGCCAATTATCGTGGCAGTACTTGGCTTACCTCATCTACCACTCCTTATTATTTGTGGATTAAAGCGGTTGATAACGCGGGGCTTATTACCACGGCTGATCCGGTTTCTTTCTATTTCCGGTTTGATAATAACGTTCCCACAAATGTCTCTTATATTTCCCCCGCTTCAGGGAGTTTTTCTAATGTGGCAGATATGAGTTTTTCCTGGCCGACCAGCGTCGGGGTTGGTTCTACGGACGCCCATTCGGATGTTTTAGGCTGGCAGTATCAAATTAATTCTTCCGCCGGTACCTGGCTGGGGACGACCGCCAGTGTTGGTTTGGGCGTAAGCTATATGCCGACCAGTATTTCCACCAGAACTTTAACACAAGCCCAGGACGGAGGCGCGATTGTTTCCGGCAATAATGTTGTTTATTTTCGGACAGTTGACAACGCGGGTAATTTTTCATCTGACGCCACCATCAGAACCGGCAATCTTTCTTACGGCGGGGCGGCGCCAAGTTTTTTGGGAACAGATGTCGTGACCATTACCCCCGCAACTTCAACCGCCAATTCTTTTGCTTTGTCCTGGCCAACGGCAACCGCCACTTTCGGCCAAACTGTGGCTAAATATTATTATATGATTAACACCTCTCCTCCCGCCACTTACGCTACTTTAATCGGCAACGCCTCCACTTACATCGGCATCGGAACCTCGGTGGCAGTTTCCGCCGGCGCTCTGCCTAATGTTAACAAGGGAGCCAATACTGTCTATGTGGTGGCAATTGATAATGCCGCCACACCCAATTATTCCCCGACCAATTATATTTCCGGCACTTTTACCTTAAATTCCACTGATCCGGATAATGTCGGCAATTTAGTCGCTTCCGATTCCAGTATCAAATCCCAGTCGCAGTGGAACGTGACTTTAACTTGGACCGCCCCGACTTATCAAGGCGCGGGCAATTTGACTTATTTGGTTTACCGCTCGGCCGACGGGACGACCTTTTCTTCAGTGGGGACGACTTCGGGATTGTCTTACGTGGATAACGCTCCTTCTTCCGCCAAATATTATTACAAAGTCTATACTAAAGACG
>PEZG01000044.1:0-4013 GCA_002774185.1 Candidatus Roizmanbacteria bacterium CG09_land_8_20_14_0_10_41_9
ACCATTAGCATAGTATCTACCGTTTTCTTCTTTGATGCCTGCGCTATAAAGTCTTACTCCGTCAATTTTTCTTGCCTCATCCAGTCCATAAATTTGTTTGCCCCCAACATCCTTATAATCACTTGGATAACCTCTTGAAGCTCCTGTCACAACAACTCTTGCTTTATTATCTGTTTGGAGCTGAAGACTGCCGATATCTCCCTGAGCAATTGCCATACCAACTTCAAATAGATCATTTATGAGTCCTGGTAAAACTACCTGTACTTCAGGATCACCCCATCTAGCATTAAACTCAATCACATAAGGGTTTAAATTTCCTCTTTCTCGTATTGCCATTCCGCCTAAATATAAAACTCCTCTGTAAGGATGGCCCTCTGAGTGTAATTCTGCAATCGCTCTATCGAGAATTCTTTTCTCAACATCTCTCATTAACTCGGGGGTTAAAACTAACGGTGGACTGCTACAACCCATCCCTCCTGTATTTTCTCCTTCATCAAAATCGTTCACTCTTTTATGATCTTGAGCACTTCCTATAACTTTATATCGTTTACCGTCACTGAAAACAAAGGTCGAGAATTCTTCTCCAGTAGAGCCATCGTCACCTTTTAACCATTTTTCTATAAGAAACACTTCTTCTGATCCTTTGAAACGCTCCATTTCTTTTACTCGTTCTAGTGCTTCTTCATTATTTCTTGCGGGTAAAGCGCCCTTGCCTTCTGCAAGCCCTGATGCTTTTACGAACCATGGTTGATCTGGTTGAGATTGGATATAGGCAAACCCCTCCTGTTGAGTAAAACAAATTTTAAAAGAAGGCTGTGAAATTCCATGTCTCGCGCCGAATTCTCTCGACCATGCCTTATCCCATTCAATTTGACCAGCGTCTCTTGTAGGGCCTACGGTAGGGACGCCTCTTTCTATAAGCGCATCAACAAGTCCTGCCTCAATCGCGTTATCTTGCGCTACATCAACTAAATTAACTCCTTCTTCCTCACAGATTTCCAGGATCTCTGGGACACTAGTAGTTTTTAATTTAGGAAAGATTCGAACAGGTTTATCGGTGTTAATTCTCATTAAGTCATTTCCTGGTACAGCTAAAACTCTTTTTACATGTTCACTCTGAGCATATTTGTCGACCAAGGTAGCTCCGCGACCACCCGCGTCAACTATTAAGACCGTATTTCCCGCGCTTCTTTCTTTCACATGTTTCAATTAATCGATTAATTGGATATCCTATATAAAAGTAAAAGCAAATTTAAAGCCAATTTTTACTTCAATCGATAGTTTCATCCTGATATTATAGCAGCAAATGAGGGTTAAATATTCGCTTGAGGCGTGCGGGGTCACTGACTCAGTTCTTCTTGAGTGATACGCCGTCCTTGGGGAGTAAAATGCGCGTGTATGGGAGAGTTTTTGCTATCCCCGACAATATACATGTATCCCAATGTGTGTCTTCGACCTCGCTTTAATAGTTCCAATCTTGTTCTCATTGTTCCAGCCCAATCCACAAACATCGTCTCAACTTCTCCTGGGATCGTACGATAATGCAGATAGATTTCATTTCCATGTTCGTTGGCGGTCGCATCTTGGAGGAAATGTACCTCGACTACATAGAGTGATTCGTATTGTTTCGCGTTTACAGATCTTTGCCATGCAGTTCCTGGGCATCTACGGTATCCGGTTCCATCTGGTATATAACTGTGAGCCATCCTCCGAGCGGACTTTATCCCAAAGGTTCTCATGAGGTTTGCGCGGGAAAACACAGAGTTCTCAATAGGCGAGTCAGAGATGGTAGCTTCGCTTAGTTGCGGATACATATCATACAGTACGCTCAAATGACGAAGGAGCTCATCGGGACGTTCTAATTCATTCATATCTCTCAATACATCCACGATGGTTTGTCCGGCTCTGGTTAAGTGTTCTTTTAGACCCATACAGCCTATTATAGTAGCATAATTCAAGATCTTGTCAAATGAAGGATCTAGGGGGGTTTATCCATGAGGGTAGAGTAACCTTGCCAGCCGTCTTGCCGTAGCCAACATAGGTTCTTCTCCGGGTCTAACCACCCGTTCTCTATTGGTTTCTTCTCTGATGGTTCCGTTTGCAATATCATAGAGTAATCCGATCTGCACCCCATGTTCTATCGGTAAGGCTCTTTCTTGAAGGGTTGCCACGGTTTCGCCTTTAGGAATAATAATTCTTTCAGATCTCACTACACAGCCTTGATCAAATTCCGGATGAACTCGTTGGGCAATAACCTCAGTCCAAGGTTTTTTCCTACGCACCAGCCAGTTAAATAATAAAACTGCAGCATGTACTCGGATTCCATACATGCCCTCACCGCCGAAATCTGGGACTGGCCCCGGGTGTTGATTATAGATGCAATCGGAGAATTCACGAATGACAACTTCAGGAGTCAACGGCAACCAGCCGTTTTGAGTAACAACCGTTGCCCCATGTTCTCTTAGCACTTCCACAATTCTAAAACCAAATTCTTCTTGGTCCATTCCTCCTTCATTGTTTCGGAAATCTCTTGGATCTACTACAACAACATCGTGAGAAGGGATTCCCAAATCCATAGCTTTATTAATAGCTCCGGCCGTAGGATTACTGGAGATAACGCAGGCGATATCTATGGGAAGTCCACCTGACTGACACTCTCTTATCATTTTCTGCATTGTAGTTCCACCACCGGAAACCAAGGATGCCCATCTTTCTCTTTCTCTCATATGAACTTATATCTATAAATTTTTCCATCATAGCAAATAAAAAGGAGAAAACAAGAGGATGTTTTGTGAAGTTTATTCCCCAGCTGGGTTGATTCCAGCGTTTTTCATCTGTTCCTCAAGATCCGTGAACTGGACATCCTTGGGGACGTCGAACATGGAATCCGGAATCACGACGACCTTACAGTATTCTTTATATTTTTCCAGGTTTTCCACGGTTTGGGATTTTTGATCCGGCGATTGGGTGATTTTGCTAGTTTGGGTTGAGATATCCTCGTTAAAGCCGATGATGACGCCTTTTTTTGTTTTCGTGTCCCACGTGTACATTTTATTGTCTCGCATCAGGAATTCACCCTGACTTTTTGAATCCGAAACATATCCGGTTCCCCGGATTTTTTCACCTTTGATGTAGGTTGTCATCGTATTTCCTTTATCATCCGGGTACTCACATTTCAGTGGCGTGGCTTTTAAGACCGCATCTTGGATGCTTGAGATAACGTTTCCGCCGGACTCATTGAGTTTCTTTTGGATTTCTCCGGTCTGGGGAACCATTCCTCCCTTTTGGGTGAGGAAAAAATAACCACCGACTCCGAGAAGTAAAAGGATGACGATGACGGGAATAAGTTTTTTCATAGTAAAACCATGATAGCAAGATCGCAAATAGAAATCAATATCATTCTTTCTTTAGACATTGAAAAACACGAAAATGTGTGGTAGTATCATGAAAATGGTAGAACAGTCACCGAGGACAATTACGCCAGCAAGAAATTCTGCTACCCGTGGTGAAGGAGTATGTCCTATCGCAGAAAGGATAGTGGAGATTATTAGGGATTCTTCACCCGAGGGTTCGCACCCTCCTGTAGAAAGGACATGGGAGGAAACTGTCAGAGAGGCAGAAGCACGAAACGCAACTCCCAATGAACAAACAAAACTATTCGGACTTATGCAACGTAGACCTCTCTAGGTAAAGTTTAACTATGTTTATATTTTTCAGCACCGTATAGGTCCCAAAACACTAATCCATATCTTTTTAAGAAACTTGCAGCAAGCGTTTTGCCGACGACGAATAATCCATGCTGTTCAGCATAATATTTAGCAAACACATCCAACTCGCTTAAGTATCCGTATAATTCAGACAACCTTTCGTGTTCGATTGGTCCATATTGTCTGGGTAGCGATATCCCTCTTTCTCTAAGAAGAAAATCAAGCTCTGTTTCTTCGCTTTCAGTCAGCGGTTTATCTATGCCGGCAGTTCTTCCGAAAGATGCTTGGATCGCCACATAGATCGCC
>PEZG01000044.1:4079-4221 GCA_002774185.1 Candidatus Roizmanbacteria bacterium CG09_land_8_20_14_0_10_41_9
TTAGCTAGTTTATAACCATCAGTATCAGGACTCAAAACATAATTGTTATTGTTGATAGTAAGATCTGCTAATTTTCCTCTATCCCTAAACTGCCTTGATACCTCCATTGCCTCTTGGGCTAATCCTTGGGCAACTGTCCTGC
>PEZG01000058.1 GCA_002774185.1 Candidatus Roizmanbacteria bacterium CG09_land_8_20_14_0_10_41_9
AAGCATGATGTCCGGCCGATTAACCATGCTCTTGACAAAATTCTTGTCCTAAACGGTGTTTACTTTACCTGGGACAAAGAACATGGCGGTATGCATGGCATGGGTATGATCGCTGAAGATGTCAATAAAGTTGTGCCGGAAGTTGTCGGTATGGAAACTGATGGAAGCGGATATGCAGTTGGTATGGATTACGGTCATCTGACACCGGTTTTGGTAGAAGCTATAAAAGAACAACAGACACAAATCGTCTCTTTATCCAGTCAACTGGCGGAGATGAATTTTGACGATGCCGGTAACTTGAACGTAACGGTTGATGCTGCAGGAAAAGCAGAGGTAAAAACGAAAAGCGGCACCCTGATCTCAAGGATCGGCGCATTTGCGGAATTAGTAGTCGCTAAGCTTCGAGTCGGAGTCCTGGAGGTCAAAAAACTCATTGTAGATGGCGTAGACATCGTTGAAAAACTCAATAAGCTCACGGCAACGGTTGAGGAACAACAGAAAACGATCGACGCGCTGAAGAAGGAAGTGGAAGCGCTGAAAAAGTGAGAATTACTACAATTGCTAAATTGCTTTATTGTTATATTGTTTTATATCTTCAATTTAAGATTGGTAAAACGAATCAGATGGTGTATTTCTTTTGGAAGAACTTGTAATTCGGTAAGAATATATAAATACTGAGATTCTTTTATTAGTCCTCTGATCTTTGCTTTCTGATTCCAGTCTAAAGACTCTTTGGTTGAACCGAAACTATAGTAGTAGAATTTAATTTTGTCTTTTTTATTATATCTTTCGAATCCCTCCGCAAGGTTTGCAGAGATAGAATCAATCGCTTGAGTAAACTGAGAGCCCATTGTCTTTTTAGGAAACCAGCTCCATGCCGTAACTATTTCCCAAACATAATTTGATAAAGAAAAAGCTCTCTTATAGCAACCGATATTATTCAGCTGTAGGTAATTCACATTTATAACCAACAATATAACAATTTAGCAATAAAACAATATAAGAGTTTTTCTATCAAGAAGTCCACCGTCTATAATCTACATGTAGCCTTAAAATGCAGATGTGTCCGTTAATTTAACAATCTAACAATATAGCAATATAGCAATTAGGAATAGGAGGCAAATCTCGCTAGACAATGGACCCTCCCCACACATAGTCAGTAAATTTAGGCGATTGATGCCTACCCATAAGACGAAAGTTCGGTAGTCCAATTGTTGAAGACGTACGAGTTAGGGATGCAAGATCCATGTGAGTTGGAGTTTCTTTTGCTTCAATCGCAAGGGTTCCTCCTAAGATAAAATCAATTTCCTGTCCGCTCTTTAACGCGTAATATTGGACAAGGTCTTTGCGGGCAAGCTGATTATAAAGGGTATTCTCAAATTGGGCTCCGCTTGACAATTCTGCCAGAATATTCGCCAGTCCGGTATCGCAAAAATAGAGTTTCCGCGACTTTACGATCTCTCGATCCACATTTTTCGTAAAGACGGAGATTGTATGTATTAGATACGTTTTTTCAAAAAAAGCGATATAGTTTGTGATGGTCGGACGGGACAAACCCATAAGTCTTGATAGTTTACTGTATTCAACCCTACTCCCTACCCGTCCGGCTAAGAGTTTTGCGAATGTATAAAGATTACGTTCGTTTGAAAAATCAGCAAGGGAACGGATATCAATATTAACATAGGAGGACATTATGTCCGACAAAAAATCACGCTTTTCATTTTCCGAGCTTGCCAGAACGACTTGAGGAAAACCGCCGAAACGGACATATTCTTCATAGTAAGAGGAAATACGATTGTATTCTAAACGATCGAATGGTTTTTTTTGCCAATCCAGTTGTGAAAAAGGAATCTCCTTAAACGTGAGAAATTCTCCAAAATCTAAAGGATATAGTTCAAAAATCTTCTTCCTTCCGGCTAATGACTCTGAGAACAGATTTTTAAGATAAAAAGAGCTGGATCCGGTAACAATAAACTTCATAGGATGGTGATCGGATAGATATTTTATGGCGCTCGGACTCTCTGGGGCAAGCTGCATCTCATCAAGAGCTACCACCATGGGTTTAGCTTTTGATAATCCCCGCGAGATAAATGCCTCTTGAATCGCTTCATAGTTTTTTTGTTGAAAAAGCTCGCGATTATCCGGACGCTCTAAGTCAAGATATAGGGCATTTTTGTTCGGAAGATCTCTAAGGATTTGTCGGAGTAACGTCGTTTTCCCTGTCCTCCTCATACCGGTAAGCACCGTTACAAACGGTGTTTGGGCGTGAGAAAAAAGGTCTTTGTAGATTTTCCGTTGATAGAACATAGGTAATTATTACTTTACAAAAAGTGTTACTTTTTGTCAAGTGATTCTGGCAGTGGCTTTTCTAACCTACGAGGTTAGATTCGGGGCGCCGAACAGCTCTGATTTTGCTCATTTTCCATCATTTTTTTTATGATCGTCATTGCGAGGACTCTGAGCGGAGGGACGTCAGACGTCCCGGAGTCGAAGGGGACGAAGCAATCTCTGACAAAAAAAGTAACTTTTAACTCAATACGCACTTGACAAACTTCGTCTTTTTGTATAATATAGTATATACATGAGAATCGAAAAGGCTGCCGTTGAGTTTGAGTGGGACTCTGGGAATAGAGATAAAAACAGAAAGCACGGGGTAGAAAATTTCGAAAGCGAGGAAGTATTTTTTGATAATAAACGGTTTATATTTAAAGATCACATCCATTCTGGAAAAGAAGAACGATTTAAACTTTTAGGAAAAACAAAAAAAGGACGCTTATTATTTGTCGTATTTACTATAAGGAAACGTAAAGTTCGTATCATCTCAGCTAGAGATGTAAATAGAAAGGAGGTGGGTTTATATGAAAAAAAAATTGGTTCTACCAAAATTCAAAAATGAAGACGAGGAAAGAGATTTCTGGAGCAAGATAGATCTATCAGAGTATTATGAACCTGAGGATTTAGAAGAGGTGAGCTTCCCTAATCTAAAGCCAACGAGTCATCCTATTTCCATCCGGATCCCCGAATACCTTTTGAATCGACTCAAAGAAAGGGCGAACGCAATCAACATCCCTTACCAATCCCTGATTAAAGAATATATTAAACGGGGGCTCTCCTCCACTTTATAAGCTGGCTCCCTTTCTAACCTACGAGGTTAGATTCAGACACCGCAATAAACTATCTGCCACGGTTGAGGAGCAACAGAAAACCATTGAGGCGTTGAAAAAGGAAGTGGAAGCACTAAAGAAATAGGTTTTACCATTGCTCAATTGTTCTATTGTTTAATTGCTTTCTTATTTTAAACCTTCAATCTAAGGTATGTGAAACGAATTAATTGATGTATCTCTTTTGGAAGAACTTGTAGTTCGGTAAGAATGCATGAATGTTGAACATCTTTTATTAATCCTCTCGTTTTTGCTTTCTGATTCCAATCCAAAGACTCCTTTACGGAACCGGAGCTGTAGTAATAGAATTTAATCTTATCTTTTTTATTATATCTTCCGAATCCCTCTGTTATATTTGCCGAAATAGAATCGATTGCTTCCGTAAACTGACACCCTATTGTTCTTTTTGCAAACCAATCCCACGTATCAATAATTTCCCATACATAATTTGACAAAGAAAATGCTCTTTTGTAACAATCAATATCATTTAACTGCAAATACTTCATAGCTATTATCAACAATGGAACAATTGAACAATGAAACAATGTAACAATATTTTCCTCAAGAAGTCCATAGTCTATAATCTACAAGCAGCTCTAAAACGCAGATATATTTAACAATTGAGCAATCGAACAATGGAACAATATGGAAGCAAATTTCGCTCCGCTCAATTTGCTTCCGGACTCGCCCCTTTTGGTAATTCAATCTTCGGACTGATCTCCTCCGCAGGTGGCGTTGGAAGCGACAGCTCTTGTTCCCCTGCCTCGCCCGTCGCCGGCGTTTCCGTTTCTTTGGGTAGCTTTTTCTTGAATTCCTCGAGGTCTTTTTGTGCCTGTTCATAATCCTTCTTGTTCGCTTTCGGATCGATCAGCGTCAGGACTGTCTGCATTTCGCTTGCCGCTCTTTCGTAGCTTTGTTTCCGGTACGCGGTCCAGGCAAGGTTGTAGTGGGAATTCGCCCAGTCCGGCTTTGTTCCAACCGACTGTTCAAACAGTTTTAGTGCTCCATCAAAATTCCCAAGCATGTAGTAAACTCCACCCAGCTGTAGCCGATAGGCTGGATTTTGAGGATCCGCGACAATCGCACGCTCATAGGCCGAGACAGTCCAGCTGTCTGCCCCCTCTGCAACTGTGATGACGTTGCGGTAAACCGAAGCCAAATTCTCCCAGTTTGCAGCCTTTTGGGGATTTAATGTCGCAACTGCTTTTGCTTCGGCAATCGCGGCCTGAATCGCTTGGGTAATGATCTGTCTCTCCTGTTCTGTCAATTCGGTTTTTTTCTCTGTTTGCGCTTCTCCAGCCACCGGCTGATTGACTTTGGACGCAATGTTATTTGCGATCAGAATATTTGCTTGGGAAAAATTCGTGCGTACCTGTTCATTGTA
>PEZG01000011.1 GCA_002774185.1 Candidatus Roizmanbacteria bacterium CG09_land_8_20_14_0_10_41_9
TTTTGGGCCAAAAATTAACTGCCCCTCAATACCAAACGGCTCAAGCGGAAAAAGGTACCCTGATTGTTTCGATCACCGGCTCAGGACACCAGCATTATTCAACCCAGCACCGGCAACACCGGCAGCCAAACAAGTTCTCCTTTCGGTTCTTTTGGCGGTGGTAACGCCGGTGGCGGGGCGGCCATTCGTCGTATCGGAGGCAATTAAAATGAAGGCCGAAGAACCGATCATCCGGGTTAATCACCTTTCCAAGGTTTACAAAACTGACATTTTAGAAACCGTGGCCTTAGCCGATGTTTCTTTTATCGTCCGACGGGGTGAATTTGTGGCCATTATGGGACCGTCTGGGTCGGGGAAATCCACGTTAATGCATATTTTAGGCGCTTTAGATTTGCCCACCGGCGGGGAATACCGGCTGGACGGCGAAAATGTCGAAAGGCTTTCCGATGATCAGCTGGCGGAGATTAGAAATCGGAAAATCGGTTTTGTTTTTCAAGCTTATAATCTTTTGCCCCGGACCACGGCCTTAAAAAATGTCATGCTGCCCATGGCTTACGCCCAGATTACTAAGGAGAAGCAAGAGGTAACCGCCAGAAAATTTTTGAAACTGGTGGGTTTGACGGATCGCCTGTTTCATGCACCCAATCAATTATCGGGAGGGCAGCAGCAGCGGGTGGCGATTGCCCGATCATTAGTGATGGATCCGGCGATTTTATTGGCCGACGAACCGACCGGCAATATCGCCAGTACCCAAGCCGAAGAGATCATGGCGATTTTTCAGCAGCTAAACGATGAAGGTCATACGGTCGTCATGATTACCCATGAACCGGATATCGCTGAGCACGCCAAAAGGGTGATTCATCTGCGTGACGGCAAAATTTATGCCGATCAGATCCAAAAGCAGAAAAGAATCGCGGAGCACTAACATGAAACTCACAGAACTCTTTCTAGAAAGTCTGGGAACCTTGGTGGTCAATAAAATGCGCACGGGTTTGGCGACCCTGGGGATTATTATTGGTATTGGCAGTGTTATTGCCCTCATCTCCTTAGGCCAGGGGACGCAGCAGGCGATTCAGTCTCAAATTCAATCCTTGGGGGCTAATTTACTGACGGTCAGTCCGGGCTCTGCCCGCAACGGTGCCGTGAGAGGCGCTTCCGGAGGCGGCACGACTCTCACCAGGGAAGACGCGACCGCCATTGCGAAGGATCCCCAAATGACCACCATTAAAAATGTTTCGCCGGAATTTTCCCGGAGAACTCAAATTACGACCGGTGGCAATAATACCAATACCCAGGTGATTGGGGTGACGCCCACCTACCCCGAGGTTCACAAGATTGCCCTGGCCTCCGGCAGTTTTATCAGCCAGCGGGATGTCGACAGTATGACTAAAGTGGCGGTTTTGGGTCCGCGGGTAGTGACGGATTTGTTTGGCGAGGGCGCCAATCCCATTGGCCAAACCATCAGAATGAACGGCCAAACTTTTACGGTGATTGGCGAAACGGTGTCTAAGGGAGGATCGGGTTTTTTAAATCAGGACGATATTGTTTACGCGCCACTCACGACGGTTCAAAAAGTTCTTTTTGGCGCCAATTATTTGACCTCGATTGCCATTGAAGCTCAAGATACGCAAACGATGACCCAGGCTCAAAATGAAGTTGGTTATTTTTTGCTGGCCCGCCACCATCTGGCCGATCCGACTCTGGCCGATTTTTCGATTCTGTCGCAGCAGGATATTATCAATACCGTTTCCGCGACCACCGGCACCTTCACCGCCTTATTGTCGGGCATCGCCGCCATCTCCTTGCTCGTTGGCGGTATCGGTATCATGAATATTATGTTGGTGACGGTCACGGAAAGAACCAGGGAAATTGGTTTGCGTAAGGCTTTGGGCGCTAAAAAACGAACGATTATTACTCAATTTTTATTGGAAGCCAGTATTCTGACCGGTATCGGCGGCATCTTTGGCATTGGACTGGGAGTTTTAGCTTCGTACGGTATTTCGCGGATTATTAGTCTACCTTTTGCCATTTCCGCGCCCTCAATCTTACTGGCTTTTGGCGTTTCCGGCGTGATCGGGATTTTATTTGGTTGGTACCCGGCCAAGAAGGCTTCCGATTTAGAACCGATAGAAGCTTTAAGATATGAATAATTTGGAGGGAGGTGAAAAATGAAAAACAAAAATGTTGTGATTACAATTTTAGCTTTAATCATCGTGGCCGGCGGGGCTTTTTTTGCGGGGACCAAATATCAACAGAGCCAAACCCCGTCTTTTGCCAGACAGTTTAATGGCGCCGGAAATCGTAACGGTAATCAAAACGGGGTGGGCTTTCGGCCCGTTTCCGGACAGATCATTGCCAGCGACGACAAATCCATTACCGTCAAACTCCAAGACGGCTCCAGCAGGATTGTGATTTTATCCGATAAAACGACGATTAATAAAGTGGCGGAGGGGACGAAGGCGGATTTAAAAACCGGCGAAACGGTCATGGTGGTCGGCCAGGACAATACGGATGGCAGTGTGACCGCGCAAAACATTCAGCTTAATCCGGGAATTGGAAGACTGCCATAAAATTTATTATTGCGGCAAAGAAAAATGAAAATGGATTTCGTTTAGCCTCCGTTTTTCCGCGGTTAAATGATAACCATGTTTTGCCAAAAACTTAATAATTTGGGGGCGATTTTCACCAAAAAGAGGGTGGGCCTCTAAAAAAATATGCTTTGGTCGGTAATTCCCTAGTCCTTCAAGAACGTGTTGACCGGCGCCTTCAACGTCAATTTTGATAACATGGGGCGGTTTAAGATTATCCTGGTGGACAAGCGAAATGATGCTTCTGGCCCGAATCGGGAGATGACTCTTAAAATCCTGACCGCTGGTCTGACCGGCCTTTTGGGTGTGAGGCGCGTGCCCCGTGATGCCACTGGTATGCAGAGTGATTAGACTATCTTTATCCCAAAGGGCGGTTGTTAAAACAATGACGTTTTTTAGGCCGTTTAAGGCAATATTTTCTTTTAGCTTTCTGATGCATTCTTTATCCGGTTCAAACGCGTAAACCAAGCCTTCTTTTCCGGTCTTGAGGGCGGCCAGGATCGTATGGGTGCCGATGGCGGCCCCAACATCATAAATGACGTCGTCCGGTTTAATGCATTGGAGTAAGTCTTTTAAGAACTGGTTTTCAAAATACGGGCCGTTAACCATTTCTTCTTCCTGGCGGCTGCCGACTTTTATTTTGAAGCGGAGACTGCCAAGGCTTTTCCGAGCAATGTAGGGAAACTTAGTGAGGTCGGTAATGTTTGCCTTACACTTCCTGGCAGTCAGGTAAAAAGTTGGCCAGGCCGTCGCCACGATTTTTTTAACATGCCCCCAGACATTATGATCTTGGCTGATTTTGACCCGCATGGTCAGAGTATAGTCTTAGGGAGTGTTAATTTCAAAATGAAGATGAGACTGGCTTCCGCGGCGATCTTCGGAGACCAAACGATAGCCGCGATTTTTCAAAAGTTCGCTAATTTTTTCACCGCTTTCTCCTTATCGCGGGTGGACCTCGATAAAAATATTTCGTGGTCGAAGATCTTCCATGCCCAAGAGAACTTGCAAACCGGCGCCTTCAACGTCAATTTTGACAACATCGGGTGGTTTAATTGTTTTCTCATTAACTAAGGAAACTAAACTTCTGGCGGTAATTTTTAAATGATTTTTAAAATTTTTAGGGGGTGTTTGCCCTTTTTCGGTGACCTGCGGGGCCTACCCTTTTTTGCCGCTGGTGTGAAGGGCAAGCGATCCGTCTTTTTCCCAAAGAGCAATTGGCAAAACGACAATATTCGTTAGAGAATTTAAATCGATATTATATTCCAGAGCTTGACCGCATTCAGTGTCAGGTTCAAACGAGTAAACTCTTCCTTCGGTTCCAGTTTTGATAGCAGTGGGGAGGGTTGGGTTCCGGTCGCCACGCCAATATCATAACATAGGTTCGCAAACGAAGTGCAACACCTCTAGGATTTAGGTATAATCCGAAGCCTAAAGGAGGTGAGCACAAAATGAAGGAGTATCATCAT
>PEZG01000027.1 GCA_002774185.1 Candidatus Roizmanbacteria bacterium CG09_land_8_20_14_0_10_41_9
AAGATCTGATCTTCTTGATAACCTGAGGAAGAACGCTTTTGATGTCCTCATTGGTGTCAATCTCCTGCGCGAAGGATTGGATCTTCCTGAAGTATCTCTGGTTGCCATCTTGGACGCGGACAAGGAAGGTTTTTTGCGCTCAAAAACTTCACTTATCCAAACCATGGGTAGGGCGGCGCGAAATATTTCGGGTGAAGTGATTCTTTACGCCGACGAACACACAGATTCCATCAAAGATGCGGTTCGGGAAATTGACAGAAGGCGCTCTGTACAGGAAGAATACAACAAAGCTCACTCTATTACTCCCCGTTCCATAGCTAAACCCGTACGGGAACGGATTGCCAATGAAAGTGATCCCTATTTGGCAATAGACAAGAAATCCACACAGTATGACGAACAATTCTTACGGAAATTAAATCCTGACGCGTTAACGCCATTCGACAAAAAAAGACTCGTAAAGAAACTGGAAAATGAAATGAGAAAACAGGCGAACGACCTGCATTTTGAACTCGCTATAAAGTTAAGAGAAAAAGTTAGAGAGTTAAAAACCATAGGGCCACTCAATAAACTATAGGTCATCCAATTAATCGATTAATCGATACATAAGATTTAATTAAGAGCATATGGGAGGAATGATTAAAATCCGTGGGGCAAAAGAGCATAACTTGCAAAATATCGATCTTGATATCCCGAAAGAAAAATTCGTAGTATTTACGGGCGTATCCGGATCGGGGAAATCCTCTCTTGCGTTTGATACGATCTATGCCGAGGGACAACGAAGGTATGTTGAATCCTTGTCCGCGTACGCGCGACAATTCCTAGGGATCATGGATAAACCTGACGTTGAAAGTATCGAAGGATTATCTCCCTCTATCTCTATCGATCAAAGAAGTACGTCGCACAATCCACGGTCCACAGTCGGCACAATAACAGAAATTTATGATTATCTACGATTACTATTCGCACGAGTCGGACACCCCCACTGCCCCAACTGTAGGTCAGAGATCGCTCGACTGTCACTTGACGAAATCGTGGATAAGGTTATGGAAATTATCAAAAAACAAACAGGGACCGATCGGATAAAACCTCACATATACCAGTTATATTCACCAATTGTACGACAGAGAAAGGGAGAATTTAAGGATCTCTTTGAAAATCTCAGAAGTAAAGGGTTCAAAACGGTCCGGATTGATGGAAAAACAGAAGAGTTGCAAAATGACATTGATTTGATAAAAACTAATAAACACACGGTAGATGTCCGCATTGACCAGGTGTCCGTTAAATTTAAAGACTTACGGGATGATGTTGCTTTGTCAAACCTGCGCAGTAGACTTACCACATCGGCTGAACAGGCTGTCAACTTAAGTAGTGGCTTGGTGGTTTTGGAATCGGATGGTCATGAAAAATTATTATCAGAACTGTTCTCGTGTCCAAACTGCAATATGTCCCTCCCGGAGATTGAACCGAGGATGTTTTCCTTCAACTCTCCCCTGGGTGCTTGTGAACGATGTAAGGGGATTGGTACGATTTACAAGATAGATATCGACAGGATATTGAATAAGAATCTATCGGTGAATGAGGGCGGGATCTTACCCTTCAATAGGATCTTTTTTCAAGATACGTGGTACATCAGAATTTTGCGTCAAGCGGCAAAAGAGGAGGGAATACGACTGGATATCCCCATGGGCGATCTTTCGCAAGCTGAGCTGAATAAGCTTTTATACGGAACGCAGACGGTGTATGAAGTCGTCGGGACAAACCGACACGGCAAACGCACCACAATTTTCGAGGGTTTCATCGGTATCGTTCCTGAGCTGGAGAGACGTTTCTTTGACAGCGAAACAAACGTTGAGAGCCTTGAGCTTCAGAGGTATATGAAGGAGGAAATTTGCCCATCCTGCCTCGGGAAGCGGTTAAAACCCGAAGTTCTTTCCATTACGATTAATGAAGAAAATATTGCGGATGCGTGCGATAAATCCATCGACGATCTGTATCCGTATTACAAAAATATTCTTCCTAACATCCTTACAAAATATGAATATGAGATCGCAAAGGTGATCCTAAAAGAAATTTTAACTCGGTTGGAATTTTTGAAAAATGTCGGTCTTTCGTATTTAACCATCTCGCGTACCGCCAAAACGTTGTCTGGTGGAGAGCTTCAACGCATACGGCTGGCCTCACAGATCGGTAGCGGGTTAACTGGGGTGCTATATGTATTGGACGAGCCCTCCATAGGACTCCACCCAAAGGATGTGTCTTCCCTAATCCAAACACTCATGAAGCTTCGGAATCTGGGGAATACGATTATTGTGGTGGAACATGATAGGGAAACCATCGAGAGCTCGGACTTTGCGGTTGAACTTGGGCCCTTTGCAGGAAAACACGGCGGTAAAATCATCTTTACCGGGTCTATTCCTGAGATGAAAAAGTGTCCTAATTCATTGACTGGAAAGTATCTTTCTGGAAAAAAACGCATCCAAAGCATGTCTCCCGAATTCTCCGCTCATCGCGGGCTAATAGAACTAACCGGAGCACGCCAACATAATCTACAGAATATTTCCGTCAAAATCCCCCTAGGGAATATGGTTGCGGTGACCGGTGTTTCAGGATCAGGAAAATCCACCCTTGTTGTTGAAACCCTGTACCCGGCTCTTAAATACTATTTAGATGGATTTTATTCCGAAACAATGGGTGAATTTGCTAAGATTCTCGGATACCAATTCCTCGATCGGGTATACCTGGTGGACCAATCACCGATCGGAAGAACTCCCCGCTCCAATCCCTCAACGTATATTGGTTTTTTTGACGAAATACGGGACTTATTTGCTCAAACGGTAGAAGCAAAAGCAAAAGGGTTCAAAAAGGGAAGATTCTCTTTCAATGTAAAGGGAGGACGGTGTGAGAAGTGTCAGGGCGCCGGAGTAATCAAAATCCAAATGCAATTTTTGCCTGACGTGTATGTAACCTGTGATGTTTGCGATGGGAAACGGTACAATCGGGAAACCTTAGAAATACGATATAAGGGAAAAACCGTGTACGATATTCTGAATATGACGGTTGAGGAAGCTTCTCTTTTTTTTAAAAACCATTACGCGATCTATCAAAAACTATCATTCCTCCAAAGTGTAGGGCTTGGGTATATTTCCCTCGGACAGCCTGCTCCAACATTTTCAGGAGGTGAAGCGCAACGGATAAAGCTCGCAAATGAATTGTCAAGGAGGGACACAGGCAGAACTCTATATATTTTGGATGAGCCGACTACGGGTCTTCATTTTTTTGACATCGAGAAACTCCTCGCTACGCTGAATCAGTTGGTTGAAAGGGGGAACACCGTAGTGGTTATCGAACACAATCTTGACGTCATCAAAAACTGTCAATACATTATTGATCTGGGTCCGGGTGCCGGCAAGAAGGGCGGCAACGTCGTGTATCAAGGCAAAACGAAAAACATCCTACGGGTCAAGAATTCTTATACTGGAATCTATCTGCGACCCCATGTGACATAGGTTATAATAAAAATAATGGCAGATTTTTTTAAGAAAATCCTGTTATCGATTACACTCTTCTTAGTTTTGTTTTTGTTGCCTACGCATACGCATGCGGCTTCAGATTACAAAGCTGATTACGATGTGCAGTATTTTTTAACAGATAACCTTGACAATATTGCGACCAAAGTAAGATTTACGATCCAAGTTGTCAACTTAAAGTCCGATGTCTATGTTAAGAAATTCTCCATTGCGTTTCCCCGCACGTTTCGTATAGGAAACATCAACGCCTCGGATGATCGGGGCAAAATCCAACCCGTAGTAACGGAGGAAGAGAAAAGTAATAAGATCGAATTGGAGTTTACCGAGCCCAACACGGGTAAAAACAGCATAAACCACTTTTATTTAGACTTTGACCAAGATAATTTGTTCAAGGTGAATGGTAATGTTTGGGAGGTCATCCTTCCCACGATAGAAAACAAAGGTGATTCCACGTATA
>PEZG01000066.1 GCA_002774185.1 Candidatus Roizmanbacteria bacterium CG09_land_8_20_14_0_10_41_9
GTTTCCTCGGGCACCAACGCGGTTTCCATTACCCCGACAGGCAAATGGACCAGCGCGCCGTCGCTTTCCACCGGACCGGACGCAGGCAGTATTACCACCAAAAAAGCAACGATTACATGGACTACCTCAAGGGCTTCTGATTCCAAAATTCAATACGGGACGGGAACCAACAGTTACGGAACCGTTGAGCCGAGCAATTCCTCGCAGGTTTCCTCCCATTCAATACAATTAACCGGCCTTTCCCCGGGCACCACTTATTATTACCGGGCCAAGTGGACGGATGAAGACGGCAATACCGGAACTTCGGATGAAAAAACTTTTGCCACTGCTTCTGCGCCGACCGCTAAAAACGTTTCGGTAACCAGCATAGGTTTAACTTCAGGACTGATTAATTATACTGTCACTAATGCCTCTTCAATTAAAATTTATTACGGCGCCACCACCAGTTTTGGCGGGGTGACTGCGGTTTCCACCTCAACTTCAGAAACCGCTTATACCACCCAATTAACCGGTCTTTTGGACGGCATAAAATATTATTACAAAATTAATACTTTTGACAGTGACGGAACGGAATATGAAGGCACGATTTTAGATTTTACTACTCTGCCGAGACCGAAAATTACCAATGTCAGGTTACAGCAGGTGGCCAACACGGCGCAGTCAACAGTTTTAGTTTCTTGGAATACCAATACCGAGGTTTCTTCAATTGTGACCAGCTATCCAATCGGCAGTCCTTCTGACGCAAGGGATGATGTTTCGGTCGCTTTAACTAAAGGCGAGCACCGGATGATTGTCCGCAGCTTGCTTCCCCAGACTGATTATATTTTAATCGTCAAAGGCCGTGATAAAATCGGCAATGAAGCCTCCTCCGATAGCCAAAGATTTACCACCGCGACCGATACCCGCCCCCCGCAGATTTCCGAACTTCATGTTGAAGGCTCAATCATTCCGCCGGTGGCCAACACGGCCCAGGATTCAACTGCCCAGCTGATTATTTCTTGGAATACGGATGAACCGGCTACAAGCCAAGTTGAGTTTGGCGAAGGCACCGGAACAACATATTCCCAAAAAACCCAGGAAGATGCCAATTTAACCATTAACCATTTGGTGATTATTTCTAACCTGACTCCGTCAAAAGTTTATCACCTGCGGGCTAAATCTTCCGACAAGGCGGAAAACATTGACAATTCAATTGATACGGTCACCATTGCCCCGAAAGCGACCGAGAACGCCCTTAATTTAGTGATTACCAATTTACAGGAAGCGTTTGGATTTTTAGGAGGACTGAAAAAATAAATTAAAAAATTATGTCAGATACTATTATTAAAGTTTCTAATATTAATAAATCTTTTCGTGTCGGAACACAGGACGTCGTTGTGCTTAAAAATATTTCTTTTGAAGTAAAGAGTAATGATTTTTTAATTATCTTCGGCCCGTCCGGCTGCGGTAAATCAACCTTACTGCATCTTGTTTTAGGTTTGGAAGAGCCGACTGCAGGAACGGTTACTTTTTTTGACAAAGAAATTTGGCGAAAGACAACGGAAGATGAAAGAAGCGAATTCAGGAAGAAAAATATCGGCATGGTTTACCAGCAGCCGAATTGGATAAAGTCGCTTTCGGTTGCAGAAAATGTCGCTTTTCCCCTTCTTCTTTTGGGGGTTGATAAAACTAAAGCGAAAGAAAAAGCAATAGAAATATTAAAAGAAGTTCAAATGGAAAACTGGTTGGGATATATTCCGACTGAACTTTCTTCAGGGCAACAGCAGAAAGTGGCTTTGGCAAGAGCGATGGTAACGGAGCCGAAAGTGATTATTGCCGATGAACCAACCGGCAACCTTGATTATGAATCAGGTCAGGAGCTGATGAAACTCTTGGAAAAATTAAACAAGGAGCAAGGGAAAACCGTTATTATGGTAACCCATGATTTGGAATATTTGGACTATTCCAAAACCGCGATTAGGATGTTTGACGGAGAGATTGCGGGAACTTACCAAGAAAACGAAAAAGAAAAATTAATGGATGAAATGAAAAGCAAGAGAGGAAACGGGAATTAATTATGAAGCATTATTTTATTAGACATATTCAGGAACCAAAAATCAAAACTCAAATATCAAATATCAAAATGAAAAACTTGGCCGATTCTAAGATTAGAGTTTTACTTTCCGGTTTTTGGCAGATGATTGTTTTTGCGCTTTATATCTTGGTTTATATGTTTTCTCAAGGGATAAAGACAATCAGTAATTCAAAAATTCTCCCCCGCGCCGTCAGGGAGAAACTTAATCCTTTCTTTTTACGGTTTTATTTGAAAATGACGCATTTTTTGGATTCCCGCCGTCAAGGATCAATCGGCCGGATGGACTTGATTGAACTTTCAATCCGCAATATGAAAGCTAAAAAAACCAGAACGATGGTAACTATCGGAGGAGTGACTATCGGTATTGCGGCAATTGTTTTTCTGGTTTCTGTCGGTTATGGGCTGGAGCAGTTGATAATTTCCCGAGTGACGAGGCTTGAAGAAATGAAGCAGGCGGATATTTTACCTCAAGCGGGCGGAAAGATAAAAATTGACGATAAAACAATTTCAAATTTTAAAGAGATAAGCAGTGTTGAAGCAGTTTTACCGCTTATTGCGGTTGTCGGCCGCATCAGCTACCAAAATTCAGTGACGGATTTGGCGGTTTATGGAGTGACCTCGGATTATCTCAAACAGTCGGCGATTAAACCAAATTCGGGAAAGATTTTTGAGAGCAATGACTTAGTATCAAGTATCAAGTATCAGGTATCAAGTATCGGGGAAGTGGCGGGAACGGAAACTGGAGCTTTTGGAGAAAAGATTCAGGATGTGGAATACAGTATTAATCCTGGCCAGTGGATCAGAGTTAGGGAAAATCCGAACGTTAAAGCAAAGATTTTGGGTTATACCAAACGGGTTGAAGGAAGCTCGCAGGGAGAGGAAGTTTGGGGAAGCGACTATGCAGAGGGCGGAAATAAATGGCTTAAAACGTCGGTATTTCTTTGGCAGAAAGAAGGGGGAGAATATCTGGTTTTAAAAGATGAACAAGACCATCAAGTTCAGAAAGAGGGCTATTTTGCCGAGGTTAACATCACTATAGAAGGAAGTAATATTATTGAGAACGGCAGTGTTTTAGGTATAAATGATAATAACGCCTTAGATTGGGTGGAGATTGCCTCCGAGGCGGGCATTACTTCGGAGCCGGAAACCAAACAAATTGAGCTTTCCTCTGCCGCGGTAAAACAAGCGGTGGTTAACCGCGCGACGCTTAAGGTTTTAGGTATTAAAGAAGGTGAAGCTCTGGGGAAGAAATTTAATGTTTCCTTTGTGGTGGTGGGAGATTTGCTTCCCGACCCGAAAGAAAAACTGGAATCGGTAGAGGCGGAATATACCATTATCGGGGTTACTCCCGAAGAAAAAACACCCGTTTTTTATGTCCCGTTCCTTGATCTTAGAACCCTGGGAATTACCAACTACTCGCAAATTAAACTGGTGGCAAAAAACAGTTCGGATTTGGCAAAAATCAGAAAACAGGTGGAGGCGATGGGGTATATCACCCATTCGGTCGCCGATACGGTTGAACAGATAAAACAGCTTTTCGGCACCACCAGAACAATTTTAGCTCTGCTGGGAATGGTAGCTTTGGCGGTCGCCGCTTTGGGAATGTTTAATACCCTAACTGTTTCCCTTTTGGAAAGAACGAGAGAGGTGGGGTTGATGAAGGCAATGGGGATGAAATCAGCTGAAGTGCAGGAACTTTTTTTGACCGAATCAATGATAATGGGATTTTTCGGCGGGATGTTGGGCATTATTGTCGGATTTGTGCTTGGAAAACTTTTAGGTTTATTGCTTTCCTTATTTGCCGTCTTTAAAGGAGTCGGACTGGTTGATGTCGCTTATCTGCCTTTCCCTTTTGTCCTGCTGGTGGTTTTTTTATCGCTTTTAGTAGGAATGGCAACCGGTATTTATCCGGCCAAGCGGGCAACCAAAATCTCAGCTCTTAATGCCCTCCGGTATGAATAACCCTTT
>PEZG01000016.1 GCA_002774185.1 Candidatus Roizmanbacteria bacterium CG09_land_8_20_14_0_10_41_9
GAGATCTTTCAGTTTCACCGGGGTGCGGTTCTGGTCCCGGTAGATCTCATAGAGGAGGTTACCGGAACGGTCAAAAATTTTGGTTGATATGGGTATAACCTTATAATCTTTAAGACTATAGGGAGAAGGTAAATCGTAAAGAATCCAAAAAAATAATAAGCAAAGAGGTATGAAAAGCAAAACAAAAATCCTGATCGGCAAAGGAACCTTGGAAAACGGAATCTTCATGGGAACATTTTAGCAAATTTGCAGCAAGATGTGTATTCTTGACCCATATAAATAGGAACTAACGCAGTATAGGCGATTGTGTTGTGTCAAATTAAGAATATTATTGAGAACAGTCCACCGTTATCAAATCCCCTGCGTGGAGTGTCTTGGATTCGTACCCGTTTTGAATCTGGATGGATTCAAAATAGATTCCAGTTTCACATACCTTTTCTGAAATTTTCCAAAAATTATCCCCTTCTTGCACTTCATACTGTCCGGCAGTGTTCGCTAATCGAGTAACCACTTCAGAAGGTACTTGGGTGGGCATGATCGTTGGGGTAACCGGTCGCGACACTGTCTGGGTTTGCGGTTCTGCTTGTTCTTTTTTTGTAGTCCACGAGTTTCTTATGCTACTAACCAGAATAGTTCCTGCGACAACTGCAATAACGAAGACGGTCACAAATCCGATCCAAAGTTCAGGTTTTGACAATAGGTTTTTCATTTCCTGTATTTTAGTTTGTTTTGCCATATAGTTCTAACACCTCCTTTCTCTTTCACTTTACGTTTTCGTTCACAATTTTTGAAATCAGTCGGGATATTGGTTTTTCCTCCCTTTTTAACAGAGCATTTTCAGGAAACGTTTTCTTTTCAAACTCCTGTTCACTGATGAAATAAGCACAGGTTGCATTGTTAGAATAAGACGATTGAGGGCCGACAACCGCAATGATCTCATCACTAACATTTGAAATACAAATGAATTCTTGATGCTTAAAACCGATTCCTTCCAAATCAAAATATCTCTGTTGGAATTTACTCTGAGCAGTTGCATCGATCGTTGTATAAACAGAAAGGTTCTTGGGAAAAGAGGACGTTTCTCCATGCGTTTCTCTAATGGTTTTTAGTACATAATCAACTGCAAAGGGCGCCCGTTTGTATATCCCATATAGAGGACGAATTGATCTGGGAGGGTGAGAATCTAAAAATCCGGAAAGGAATATGAGTTCGGCGGAGGAGAGTTCAGAAGTTTTTCTGCCAAAAAACATTCGGGACGCTGCTTCTATTCCGATCACATCTCTCCCGAACAAAGAAGTGTTCAAATACAATTTGCTTAAACCCTCCCTATTCGTAGAGAAGAAAAGTTTAACCGCCATCACGTACTTTTTAATTCCCTGGGAAGAGTCCCCTTTTTTGAGTAGAAAATAGTTTTCTGCTATGGCTTTTGACAAAAAGGGAGTGGATAAGGTCTTTGGGGTAAAAATATCAAGAACCTTTTTGGAGAACGTGTATTGGGGGATCAGGTAAGATGAATATCCGTATGCTTCGTACAATATCGTCTTGTTCCGGTCATATACCCTAATTTTTTTGGGAAGAGGGAAATCCGCTACGGTTTTAGGAGTAGGGACGGATGACAGGAACCCCCACGATTCATAGGAAAGCAGTATTGCGATTGATACGATACCGGCAACCTTAATGAAGGGAAGAGCCCATTTTAACACTCGGAAAAAAATTGCCAGGATGGAAAGCGTGAACTTGAAGGGAGCGACAATGAAAGAGCCAATCCTATAGCAAAGTTTAAAAAAAGAGTAAACGTACTGAATGTGTAAGGAATTCCTTTTTTTCAATCGTGACATAAATCAGGCTGAGTATAACATACTATAAGTCTGATTTCAATTTTTGTTTTTCCAGGTTAACATGGGGCAGGATTGTTGTGGTCAATCTGGCCTTGACGACAAACCGTTGCTGATAATTTTTTCCTACACACGTGTAAAGGGTAAGCTCATATCCTTGTTTTCTTGAAAGTGCTTTAATATCATCTGGTTGTACGGTATAGGTATCAAAAACGACATAGGTAAACCAATCTTGGTCCGTAAATAAATAGATCTGGTCACCTTTCCTGATTTTTGGTAAGTCGCCGAAAAGATGAGGCATGGAATGGGCAAAGACTACGGTATTCCCGTCCATTCCCGGAACTGCAGTTGTTTCCCCAAACGAAGCTTTGTTGTGGCTCACCTCCCAGGTATTGTAGGTTACTTTTGAGGTGGAAACCGGAAGGGAAATGCGAAGCGTGGGAATAATGATCTTGGTCGGATGGTCATGGAATTCGAATCCCAGCACAGGTTTGGGAAAAAAAATAAACGAGATAAAACAAAAAAAACACCATATATGGATGCGGTTTACCATAGTTGAGAATGGAGGATATTATAGCAAGCCTATTCGATATAATCAATGCTATACGGATATACTTCTACGCGGGAAAAGAGGAGTAATTTTTTCGACTTTTCCACTGGATGCCTGAATGATTTTTTGAGCAGACTCTGGAATAAAAGGAAGCAATCTATATCCTATAATATGTATATTATATAATAGCTTCTCGAGGAACGGCTTCCTTTGGACGTCGGTTTTTTTCCAAGGAGCAAATTCGTCTATTTCCTTGTTGTATCTTTTAATCTCCTTCCACACCAACTCAAGGATTTTACTGAATTCGAACTTTTCAAATAACGCTTGATGCGTTTTGGTATAAACAGCATCTGTAGGGGGTTTTTCCTTGGCTGTCGAAATTCCGTCTTTATGCGCTAAAGTGGTAATCCTTGAGACTAGGTTCCCAAGTTCGTTGGCTAGATCTGAGGCATATAGCTCCTCCATCCTGGAGTGGGAATAGTTTCCGTCATCCAAGGGGGGGATTTCGCGAAGGAGATAGTATCGGGCTGCGTCAGTGCCGTATTGTGTGACAAGATCCTTGGGGTTAACCACATTCCCTAAGGTTTTACTCATCTTTTTTCCTTCAACGGTAATAAATCCATGTACGTAAATCCGTGTTGGGAGGGGAAGATGGGCAGAAAGAAGCATTGCAGGCCAATATACCAAGTGGAACTTGGTGATATCTTTTCCGATAACGTTTATCCGGTTTGTATTCTCCATCCAATATTTCTTGAACAATTCCCCGTCACGGTAAAAATCAAGTGCGGTGATATAATTCCCGAGCGCATCAAACCACACATACACCATCTGGCTTGGGTCATTTGGCACAGGTACTCCCCACCCTTTGGTTCGAAGTACTGGTCTTGAAATAGAAAAATCTTCAAGATCGCCATTGATGAACTTAAGCATTTCGTCCCTGCGAAACGTTGGATATACATTTATTTTTCCCTCTTGATACAGCGCATTCAATGGTTTTCGGTAGCGGGATAGTGCAAAAAAATAGTTTTCTTCTTCGATCATTTCCAGCTTGCGATTATGGTCGGGACACACGTTATCCTTGAACTCATTATCTTTATAGAAGGTTTCACAACCTGTGCAATATAATCCTTTGTAGGTTTTTTTGTAAATATCCTTTGAGCAGAGCTGCCAAAGCTTGTGTACTCCCTTTATGTGCTTCTCGGAGGTTGTGCGTATGAATTGGTCGAACGAAAGATTCAGGGAATTTTTCAAATCAAGAAAAGCACCCGAGTTGCGATCGACAAACTGCCGCGTTGAAACCCCTTCTTTCTCTGCTGCCTCTACGTTCTTTATGGCATTTTCATCCGTTCCGACGGCAAAGTAAACATCGTACCCGATTTCTCGGTAGAAGCGTGAAAGCGCGTCAGTTTGGACCACTTCAAGAGCGTATCCGATATGGGGAGCAGCGTTTACATAGGGAATAGATGTATTAATATAGATCCTTTTTTGGCTAGGCATGGTGTATGGTATTTAAAATAACACGATCATTCCGATGAAAAAACTTATAGCAAGGACAAAATTCATTATATCAAAAACCCCGGTTGCTTTCAGCAAAAGGATGAGAAATATGAAAAATCCCAGAGGGACAGCGACCCTCTTTCGTAGGAAGAAAGAACTGAGTAAAAAAATGAGGATTGAACTTGACAGTGCAAACAATACGATAATATACATATTGGAGGGCGGAATAAAAAAAATCAAAACAGTAGATAGTGTAGAAAAACAAACGATAGCAAACCATTTAACCCATGATTTCGATGTGTTGGATGCCATTGGCGTTCGACAATTCACTTGCAACTATTACTGGTATTTATTATAATGGACATCCATGAAAGATTTAGCAACGGATAAGCAGAAGATCATTGAAGAATTTGCTCAAAAAAAAGGAGATACAGGTTCTCCGGAAGTACAGGTAGCCCTTCTCTCACAAAAAATTCAAAGGCTCTCTGAACATCTTGACATCAACAAAAAAGACAATCATTCCAGAAGAGGGTTATTAAAAGTTATTGCAAAAAGAAGAAGAATCCTCAATTATCTTCAGAAGCTCGACGAAAAACGCTATAAAGTGTTGATAAAGAAACTGAAGTTAAAAAAGTAACGTCTTTGTAATATTCTGATTTTTTTGCCACATTAGACGGTATGAACATCACAGAAGAATCTATTGAAATTAATGGTCAAAAACTTACTCTCCAAACGGGAAAACTAGCAAAAGCCGCGACGTCATCGGTTGTCGGAAGATTAGGGGATACTACCGTATTGGTTACTGTCACCGTGGGGAATGAAAGACCAGACATCGATTACTTACCTCTAACTGTCGAATACGTCGAAAAATTATATGCAGGAGGACGCATCAAGGGTTCCCGATGGGTGAAGCGTGAGGGTCGACCGTCTGACGATGCGATTCTGAATGCTCGTTTTATCGATCGATCCATCCGACCACTCTTCCCAAAATCCTATAAGAAAGATATCCAAATCATTATAACGCTCTTGTCCGTAGACGGGGTGAATTCTGCGGAAATACTGTCGGCGATCACAACCTCTGCGGCTATCCATATTTCTTCCGTCCCTTGGGCGGGCCCGATCAGCATCCTAAGGGTGGGATATATAAAAAACAATGGATCTAAGGGAGCATTTGTAGTCAATCCCACAGAAGAAGAGCAGAAGTATTCTACTCTTGATCTCATCGTTTCTTCATCAAAAGAAAAAGTAAATATGATTGAGACGGTGGCAGAAGAGGTATCGGAAGATATTATCCTTGCGGGAATAGAGCTCGCCAAAAAAGAGAATGCTGCCGTCATTGTCTTTTTGGAAAAACTCCGAAAAAAAGCTGGCGCACCAAAGGAATCCGTCGACGAAACAGTCGCAGATGGGAAAATCCTCAACATATTGAAAAAAGATTTTAAAGAAAGTTTGAATTCCTTAATACTCAAGAAAGCGGAGAAGGAGTTTGATGACAACGAGGCGCTTGAAGTAGTAGTGAGCGACGTCCTTGAAAAGTATAAGGACGAATGTGATAGGAAAAGCGTAACGAAAGCCATTGATTATCTAACCAAACAGATGATTAAGGAATATATTCTGAAAAATAAAAAAAGGATTGATGGTAGAAAGGTAGATGAAGTACGGGAAATCGGAGTCGAAGTTTCTGTGCTGCCCCGCATTCATGGTGCAGGATTATTCCAGCGGGGGGACACCCAGGTATTATCGATCGTTACCTTGGGAGCTCCCAGCCTGGAACAACTCATTGAGAGCCCAGAAGGAGAGGAAGCAAAACACTATATCCATCACTATTACATGCCTCCGTATTCTGTCGGTGAAACAGGAAGAATTGGTTTTCCTTCCCGTCGCGAGATCGGGCATGGAGCATTGGCTGAGAAAGCAATCGAACCCGTTCTTCCATCGGAAAAAGAGTTTCCATACACGATCCGCGTTGTTTCTGAAGTCCTGGCGTCAAACGGATCAACCTCAATGGCCTCAACATGCGGATCCACGCTCGCTCTTATGGATGCAGGCGTTCCTATCAAATCTCCAGTGGCTGGAATTGCAATGGGGCTAGTATCAAATTCAGAGACAGACTATCTTATCCTGACGGATATCATGGGGATTGAGGATTTTTCAGGGGAAATGGATTTTAAAGTGGCGGGGACGAAGACCGGGATCACTGCGATCCAACTCGATGTGAAGAATGACGGTTTGACTGACAGAATGATAGTGGAAACGCTAGAATCTGCAAAAAAAGCCCGTCTTTATATCCTAGAAAAAATGAACGCAGTCATCAGTCGCCCAAGGACCGAAATATCGAAATTCGCTCCCAAAGTAGTCGTACTTACTCCTCCGCAAGATAAAATTGGGGAAATCATAGGACCAGGCGGTAAAAACATACGGGGTATGATTGCCAAAACGCAGACAGACATCAATGTCTCAGACGATGGAAAAGTTACCATCACCGGTTTGGATAAAGATAAGGTTGATGAGGCGGTAAGCATGATCGAAAACATCACGAAAGAAGTACAGGTGGGAGAAATATATGAGGGAACGGTCCAAAGAATTTTAGCGTTTGGAGCATTTGTTGAAATTCTTCCAGGGAAAGACGGGTTGGTGCATGTTTCCAAAATGTCCGATCGGTTTGTGAAAGACCCCAACCAGATAGTCAAAATAGGGGATAGAGTAAAAGTGAAGGTTATCCAAATTGATTCTCAGGGGAGAATCAATCTCCAGATAATCAAGTAATGAGTTGATTTTCTCCAAAACTCTCACTACAATCTTTATATGGCACGGAGAAAATCCATAATTCGGCTCCCTTTTTTTCGAGTCAAAATTAACAAGCACACCGTATCCAACATCATCGGCTTTATTGTCATAGGTACATCGATTGTGCTATTCATCTCCTTCTTGAAAAATTTTTCAACCGACCAGAGAGATGGAAAGACCCTTTTTGTAATCAATTCCGTTTTAGTGGATCGATTCGGAGGGTTATCTATTTTCATTCCTCTTCTTCTACTGTTTGTTTCCGGCCACTTCTTTAGTACAAAAAAATTAAAATTCGTGAAATATAACGCGAGTGGAGGGATACTCCTCATCCTAATTTCGCTGTTGGGCGTTTTCCAATCAGGTTCTTACGGAAGACTCATTTTCGAAAACCTTTCGTTGGATTTTTCCGTCATAGGCGCTTTCGTCATCCTTTTCATAACGTTTATCATCGGGTTGATCCTTTTCCTTGATACGTCCGTTGATGTTTTTGTCCTGTTCGTGATTAAAATGATTACCTTACTCTTTGACTTCATGAAGCAGTATGTTTTTAGGGGAGTATCTGAAGCGTCGTTACAAAAAAACCTTAAGGAGGAAGAAAAAAAGCGGGAATTCATCCACGACAAGAAAGTTGAAGAGAAGATAAAAATGTCAACCTCCGCCTCATCTCTACCGGTTACCGTACCCATTGCTAAAGGAATTGCGATTAAACCACTTTCTCAGTCTGCAAGGACCGCATGGGTGTATCCACCTCTCACATTGCTTATGGATTTACAGCAAAAAGAAGCGGATCGCGGTGACGTAAAGACGAATGCGACTAAAATCGAAAAAACTCTGGAGAGTTTTGGAATTCGAGCCCGCGTGTCTGAAGTAAACTATGGTCCCGCCATCACCCAGTATGCGCTCGAGATCACCATGGGAACAAAATTGTCTCGGATTACAGCTCTGTCCAATGATCTTGCGCTGGCTCTTGCTGCAACTACTGGTCAGGTTAGGATAGAAGCCCCCATTCCAGGTCGAAGCTTAGTGGGGATCGAGATCCCGAACAAGAAACCCGAAATCGTTACACTCAAAAAATTACTTTCTACGCCAACATTTGCAAATGATACCGATCCGCTCCTGGTTCCGTTGGGGTTGGATGTTTCTGGTCAACCGCAGGCAGCCACCATTTCCAAGATGCCCCACGTCCTTATTGCAGGAACGACTGGGTCAGGGAAATCCGTTATTCTCAATGCATGGATTTCAACATTCCTTTTTCGTACGAAACCTGAAGATCTGCGTTTAATTTTAGTCGATCCTAAACGGGTAGAACTTACCCCTTATAATGGAATCCCCCACTTATTGACGGAGGTTGTCGTCGACCCGGAAAAAATCATATCTGCGTTGAGGTGGACGGTGGCTGAAATGGAAAATAGGTATAAAGAGTTTGCCAAAGCAGGAGCTCGGAATATCGAGGTATATAACACGATCCCGGGCGTTGAAAAAAAACCCTATATTATTTTCATTATTGACGAGTTGGCAGACCTTATGATTTTTGCGCCCGGCGAAGCAGAAGAACTCATAACGCGGATAGCGCAGATGGCTCGCGCGACCGGCATCCATTTATTATTAGCAACACAAAGGCCCTCGGTTGACGTCATCACAGGACTCATGAAAGCAAACATCCCAACCCGTGTCGCCTTCAATGTATCATCAATGATAGATTCGAGAGTTATTATCGATATGCCCGGTGCAGAAAAATTATTAGGAAAAGGAGACATGCTATTTCTGCCTCCTGATCAAGCAAAACCGCGCAGAATTCAGGGGCCATTCATTACCGATCGGGAGGTGAGCGATTTGGTTAAGTTCCTAAAGTCGCAAGTGCCCGAAGTGCACTATACTGAGGAAGTTACAGAACATACGACCTCGATCGCGGGAACTGGCGGGACGATGATTCCTTCTCTTTCGGATAATGACCCCCTTTTCAACAGAGCTCTGGAAATCGTTATGCAACAGGATAAGGCTTCTGCCTCTTTGCTTCAACGGAGATTGTCTGTTGGCTACGCAAGAGCAGCTAGACTCCTCGACCAACTAGAAGCCGCAGGTTATGTAGGGCCATCTGAAGGTTCGAAACCCAGGGAAGTGGTTAAGAGACCGATCGCAGCCGAGGAAACCGTAACACAAGAAGAAAGAATAGTATAAAACGCGATATGGATTTAGGATTCAAGATTTAAGAATAAGAAAATTCCAAGCTCCAAGCACCAAATCCCAGACAAATTCCAATTTCTACAACCAAATACTCAAACAACGCCATTTTTGGATTTAGAATTTAGGTAATTGAGTATTGTTTGGAGTTTGGCTCGCCCTGCGAAGCTTCAGCGAAGCGAGGATATTGGAATTTGGGATTTATTCGTAAATCCTGAATCTTCAATCTTAAATCTTTATTTTTTATTGCACATACTTCCTAATATTCTCATTATGTTCCTCAATGGTTCGGGCAAAATGCAAATGTCCGTTTTTGTCGGAAACATAAAAACGGAAGGCTGTGTTGGGATCTGCATTCACTACTGCCTGTAGGGATGCGAGCCCTGGATTACAGATGGAACCGGGGGGGAGACCAGTATTTCTATATGTGTTGTAGGGGGAATCCACCTCCAGATCGTCATGGGTGAGGTTGATTTTCCACCATGTTTTCTCCACAGGTTGATATCCGAGGGCATACTGGATTGTCGCATCAATTTGGAGAGGCCAGTTTTCACTCAGTCTTTTGAGTAGCACATTCGCAACACCCTGTCGATCGGAATCAAATCGAGCTTCCCGTTCAACAAGCGATGCGAGGGTGACAACCTCAGATTCGCTAAGCTTTAATCCCTTTGCTTTTTGGGCAAGCTCGGGCGTGTATTTTTGGTAGAAATTGTTTTTTAAAATTGTGAGAATCGATTCGGCAGTAGCCTGTCGAGGGATAAGATAGGTGTCTGGAAACAAATATCCTTCCTGCGCAAGATTTACAAATTCTATTTCTGGAATAGAGAATTCTTTTGAAATAATCTGCGCGATCTCCTCTTTTCTTAAGCCCTCGATGATCGTTACCCAAATGTCTAGAGTCCCATGCGTCAGGTTTTGTGCGATCTCGTACACGTCCATAACAGAAGATAGTCTGAAATCTCCCGCTTGGATATTTTTTTCGATCCCCATTTGTTTTACCACAAAGAAGAAGACGATCTTATTCCGGATAAGCTTCTCATTTGAAAGATTGTTGGCGATGGTAGTTAGTTCGTCACCCTTACTGATCACAAAAATCTTCGACTCCTTTTCGTTTTTGTTTACCGGTAGCGTACCTTCCTTAAAGTACAAATAACCTCCTGTGATGCCAAAGACCATAATGGATAAGAAAATCAGGGCTTTTTTCATAGTTTTTTTATTCTATCGTATAGATTGGGAAATTTTTAAACGTAATTTCAGCCTCTTTTAGTCTGTACGGATCTGATGAGTAAAATTGCGCAACTGGCTCTTTTTTCTCTACTTCTTCATCCAATTTTTTTAGTAAGTAGATGCCCGCGTATTTATCCGACGGTGCTCCTAGAATTTTCGCAATGGTATTAAGATTGTAATTGTTGATTTCTTTGATTTTTCCCTTTCTGGGGGCGTGAATGTAAAGCTGATGGTCAGGATTTTTCCATGTGTCAGATGATATGTGCTCGTTTCCTTTTTGGGCTTTGATGATCTCTTTGAACTTTTTTAGCGCGGTCCCATCCTGTAAAATTCTTCGAGCCTCTTCCTCACCGTTTTTTTTAATCTTCGCATCTTTGAAACAGACATCAAGTAATTTTCCGGCAAGTCTGAGAGCCTTTGCTTCCAATTTAAGGGGTCTGTCTTTTTTTTGCTCGAGCACATAGAGGACATCGCGCGCTTCTAGCATCGGTCCAACACCCCGTCCTGCGGGTTCTAGGACTTCGCTTACGTCCGGAATAACCTCCATTCCAAACCGCTTCCCTAATGTTTTGAATTTTTCCGCTACTTTTTCTGCATCAGAGAAATGTCTGATTTTCATCGTTTTTCCTACCGGAATATCAAGAATAAGGTGGTTTGTTGATACTGCTACTTTTTTTGCCATGATGGATATGATGATTTTATCAAACGACTCGAAGGATAGGGGTTCCTCTATTCGTATAATGACATCGTCTGCCGGCGCAATCCCCAGATGGCCACCCCATACGATGCAGCCTCCGACGGTATTCACGATGGTTTCAATTTCTTTTGGCGAAAAGGTTACCGGGGAAAACAGTTCCATTACGTCTGCCGTTCCTGCAGGGGATGTGATGGCTCGAGACGAGGTTTTTGGTATTTTGAAGCCGGCGGCAGCGATAATAGGCACAATAATCAAAGTAGTGCGGGTTCCGGCTACTCCTCCGGTCGAGTGTTTATCGGCAACAATTCCCTTGAAGTTTAGGCGCGTGCCCGTTTCCACCATTGCTTTCGTTAAATAGAATAGTTCCTCCGTGGAAAAACCCTCTTTAAAGGAAGCTGCGACAAAGTAAGTCGTCAACACGTCTCCCAATCGTTTACTGCCGATCTCATCCATAAGCGTATACACTTCCTGGTAGGTGAGTCTTTTTCCAAGAAGTTTCTTCTGGATAGTCTGCACCGCGGAAATTTTATTGTGATTAGCCGATTTATTCATAGGTCGTATATAGTTCAACTATCCGATTTCTATACTCGCGAGCCTTAATGAGCAATTTTGTGATGAGATACATTTCGCGCACATTCAGGATCCATGATAAAAATGAGTATAAGGAAACGAAGGCAAAAAGGACCGCCGCAACAAGGAAGAACACATTGATGGTGCGGGTGGTATCAAAGACAAGTCCATCCAGTAGTTTCATGAGATAGTAGGAAAATACTGCGGATGAAAGCGCCGCAAAACAGATTTTTGCGGATTCGGTTAACAAGAGGGAAAGGTTCATTCCTCCAAGTTTTTTATAGAGAAGGTAAAAAAGCACTGCGGAATTCATGGTCATTGAGATGGAAAAAGAAATCGCAAGAGACCATACGGGTAGTTTTAAGATCATGATAAAAAAAAGACTAATGGCGGTATTGATCAATATCGATGCCAGTCCAACAAAAAAAGGAGTTTTGGTATCTAGGAAAGCGTAGTAACATCTCGTGAGAAAGTAATAGATAGAGTGGGCGGGTATAGAAAAGGAAAAAAAGGAAAGAGTGATGGCTGTTTGTACGGTCGAGCCCCAATCGAATTTTTCCCCTCCGAAAAACAACCGGACTAGGGGAATACGTGCAAGGATGAAAAAAGACGAAATCGGGATGACCAAAAAAAATAGATTGAGGATCGAATCGATAATGATTTTTTTAAACTCTTCTATCTTCCCTTCGTTGTAGATTTCCGAAAGGTACGGTAAGGAAGCTTGCCCAAAAGAAATTCCAATAACTGAGACCGGAAGGAGTTGGAAATGTTGCGCAAAGTAAAAAATCGTATAGGATCCGGCCCCTAGGAAGGTTGTCAAGGTAAGGTCCACAGTTGCATCAATCTGCGCAACAAGTACGCTTACGATTCTGGGGATGGTTATCCGAACGAATTTCCGAAGACCCTCGGTTTTCCTCAGGATAAAAGAATAGTTAAAATCTGATTTGGCCAGGAGGGGAAGTTGGACTACGAAGAAAAGGACAGCGCCCAAAATAACGCCGACAACAGGAGCCAGTAGATGAAGGCTTCCCGCAAATAGGATGATGCTTATGATGATTCCTAAGTTGTAGATGATAGGAGCAAGTGCGGAAAGGAGAAAAATTTTATTCGCCTGTCCGATCCCGGTCAGGATATTTCCAACAACAAGAAACGGAAGTTGGCCGATAAGAAGGAATCGAGAGTAAGTGATAATCTCATTAATCTTCGTTGACGAATAGCCCGGGGTGATGAGATATATGAGCGGATTAAGAAAGAGAAGGAGAATGATGATACACCCGATCAAGACAAGGCATATAACATTGATAATGGATGATACATTGATCCGTAGATCCTCCTTGCTATTTTGGTATTGGATATAGATGGGAATGAATGAGGACGTGAGAGCTCCCGTAATCAACAGTTCAAACACAAGGTCGGGGATTCGAAAGGATGCGAAAAAAATGTCTAATTGTTCGGTAGAAAAATACCCGGCTAGGATTCGGTA
>PEZG01000038.1 GCA_002774185.1 Candidatus Roizmanbacteria bacterium CG09_land_8_20_14_0_10_41_9
ACAATTAAGAATTAAGATTTAAGAATTAAGAATTCTCAATTCTTAATTATTCTTAATTTTTAATTCTGAATTCTAAATTCCGCGTACTATATTCTTTATTCAGAATTTATACACATCCTCACCTTTTCCTCTACAACCTTTTCTACTTTCAAATCCGCGTGGGTCAAAATATTCACCGGAACGATATCTTGGGAATTCTGATTCAAATATTCCTTTATACCTTCTGTCCATGCCATCCGAAGCTCCGTATTGAAATTTATCTTTACGACCCCTGCGGATATTGCTTTTTTTATCTCGGTTTGTGGGAGTCCGGACCCGCCGTGAAGAACAAAGGGAACGTCAACATGTTTGCGAATCTCCTCAAGGATCGAGATGTCTAAAATCTCCGGTTCCTTGGATAATCCATGCGCGCTCCCAAACGAACAGGCGAGTATATCGACTTGCGTCTCCTTCGCAAATCGTATCGCTTCCTCAGGTTTTGTCAATTCGCTCGTCTTTCCACTCTCATCTTGTAGGGTAGAGGATCCGCCGATTTTCCCGACCTCTCCCTCCACTGAGATTCCCCTAGGCCTGCAAATCTCAACGATTTCTTTCGTACGCGTAATGTTCTCTTCCAGAGAAAGATCAGAACCGTCAAAGTGAATGCAGTCGAATCCTAAGTCTATCGCCCTACGAATTATTTCCGAAGACTTTCCATGATCTAAATTGAGAAAAACCGGGTACCCGCTTTCTTGAAGGGCTTTTGCTATTGATACAACAAGGGAGGGAGTCTGGAAATTCAGCTCCCTCTCGGACGTCGAGATGAGACAGTAGTAACCGAGTCGTTTAACAGTCCTCGCAATCGTCAAAGCCACGTCCGCACCGGAAAAGTTGAAAGAAGGAACGGCATTTTTTTTTAGATACGCTCTATTCCAGAGATCAACAGGATTCATAGAAAAAGTATAGCATATACCCATTTAAATTTTTAAAGCGAAGGGGTAAAATAAAGTATGCTAACAGTAGTCTGTGGGGAAGATAATGTTGCCTCCAGAGAATCCTATATCCAACTGAAACGTGAGTATGGAATGAAGAATTATGAAATCAGGAATCTGTCGATTTCCGATCTTCCCGAAATCCCCCAGTGGATGGGGGAATCAAGATCCCTTTTCGGACTTTCTCAGGTTTTTTTCTGCGAAAATATTGGTAAAAAAGCGTCAAAACGATCCAATCCGAAACTCTATGAATTGTTGGAAGTATTAGCAAGCTCTCCCGATGTGATCGTTGTGGACTGGGAAGATTCCCTTTCAAAACGAGAATTAAAATTCCCCCCGACAGCTCAGATAAAGGAGTTCAAACCCCCCAGATCCATCTTCCAGTTACTCGATTCTTGTTATCCCACCAATTACAAAACATTTCTCTCCATTCTCTATTCCTTACCTGAAAAAACGGACGGGACATTCGTTTTTATCATGCTCTCGAGGCATGTCCGGAACCTGCTCTTGGTTTCCACCGGATCCATTCCTTCCACTATCCAGAAGTGGCAGGTGTGGAAATTGCGTTCTCAGGCAAAACACTGGGACACGGAAAAACTATGCAGATTTTACGAAGGATTGCATAGGATAGACGTCATGCAAAAAACCGGGAATAACCCGTACAATTTAATGAAATCGCTTGACATTCTAGCGGCGTATTTTCTATGATATGATAGTATCATACTACAAAATTCAAATTACAAATAACAAATTCACAAATCAAGCTCAAAATTAAAATGTCAAAACGTTTTAATCATTCGTAATTTGTTATTGGAATTTGATTTGACATTTGAATTTTGTCATTTGAATTTTATTAGAAATTATCTAGATAACAAAATATGCAAACCACACTATCTATGACTCTGCCTGACCATATATTCAGAGGGTACGATTTGAGGGGCCTGGTAGGTTCGGAGCTGAACGATCAGACGGTGGAAGTTTTGGGAAAAGCCTACGCAACGTGGCTCCTGCAACGAAGGATCTATGACTGCGTCCTTGGGTACGACTGCCGCAATTCAAGCCCCCACTTCCGGGACATTATGGTTAAAGCGATGACAGAATCCGGAGTTACCGTGTATAATATCGGAATAACATTATCCCAAATTTGCTACTTCGGATCCTACTATTTTAGGACAAGAGGGATGGTAATGATTACTGCCTCTCACAATCCCAAGGAATATAATGGGTTCAAGTTTGGTACAGGCTACTCTGAAACAATGCTTACGGAAGACATCGTCGAGCTAAGGGAGCTTGCAAAAGCGGGCAAATTTGTTAAAAGGGAACCGAAAGGAGCACATATTAAAAAAAATATTTTCCCGGACTACACGCGGGATGTGTTAAGACGAGTAGACAAAATAAAACCAATGAGAGTAGTGGTGGATGCATGCGCTGCAACCGCTGGATTATTCATTCCAAAAATATTGCGTGAAGTGGGTTGCTACGTAATTGAGCAGAATACAAAACCCGATGGGAATTTCCCCGTTGGGACCCCAGATCCAACAGAAAAAGAAGTGCAGACGCGCCTTGCAAAACGAGTGGTTGCGGAAAAAGCGGATATTGGATTCTCCTACGATGCGGATGGGGACCGAATTGGAGTTGTTGACGATAAAGGAAATCTTATCTGGAATGATACCCTCTTAGCGTTATACGCAAAAGACATTTTGGATTTCTTGCCCGGGTCAAAAATCATCTATAACACACTCTGTTCAAAACAGGTGGATGAGGTTATTAGGGCCAACGGCGGAATCCCCGTCATCTGGAAAACGGGTCACTCCTTCATTAAAGCGAAAGTCCGTGAAGAGCGCGCGCCCTTTGGGGGAGAATTGAGTGGACATATTTATTTCGTCGATAATTTCTATGGCCACGATGACGGCGCGATTGCGTCTCTGCGACTCTTAGCCTATTTGACTCGGATAAATAAAACATTAAGTCAAGCAATTGCAGAGTTGCCTCACTATGTCTCAAGTCCGGAGATCAAGGTCGGTTGCCCGGATAATATCAAATTTCAAGTCGTAAGCGAAAAAATCGGCGGCGAAATTAAAAAACTGTATCCTCAGGCAAAATATATAGAGATTGACGGGGTGCGAATGGACACACCAGATGAGATGCTTATCGTACGAGCGTCACAAAACGGGCCCTACCTAACGGTAAAGTTTGAAGGGAAGACTCAAGGCGCGTACGATACGCTAAAAAAACAGGTAGCCGATATCCTTCACATGGTTCCGGAGGTTGATTTTGCCTCAGGCGTCAATACGGATTCGTTAAAATAACACGGACTTTATTGTTTTATTGCTAAATTGTTTAATTGTTGGAAAGCAATATAACAATAGAACAATGGTGTAATTTTCTTCTTTTTATCATATAATATCCCTATGCCAGACGCCGCACCGCAAAAAGAGCTTCCGATCAAACTTTCCCAGTTCACGAAAGCATTACTGGAGAGTCTTAAAACTATAAAGCCCAAATCGAAGCCGGACGATTTCTCTAAACTTTCCGTTTCTCAAACCGTTTCTTTTTTTGCAATCGTGTATGAAAAGCTGAGAAACGCTGTTGAGTACCGAGAAGATCACCTTATCCGCAGAGCGGCAATTGAGCGCATTATCCGAAGAAGACTCATGCTAAACCCCGAAGGTAGGGGAGAGGGGGAGAATTTGCTACGGGAACTACTGTGGGCCCGCTACTTTGATAATGAAAGTCTCGGCTCCGACGATACGGTAAAAATTCAGCAAATCCTTGACAAATATCTGTTGGTCAGAAAACACATCATCACGGGTCGCGATCTTGATACACAACAATTCTTGGGTCAATACCTTTACGATCTGATGACATGCGAGATCGAAGAAATTCTGAGTCCAGAAACGGTAACCCGATATGCGAGCTTCACGTTTTTCATATATCAAGTTCTGAGGAAGAAAATCAAAATTGAGGGATTGGAAGAAGACCAGAAAGATGCATTTTTTTTAACCGCATTAGAAAAAACTTACCGAAGAAGC
>PEZG01000018.1 GCA_002774185.1 Candidatus Roizmanbacteria bacterium CG09_land_8_20_14_0_10_41_9
TCCAATACTGAATCGCCTACGTAGTTACGATGGAGCATGACGTTATCTGCGATATACGAACGAGCAATCTCGCAGTTCCCCCCAATAACGGCATTCCTCCCTATATGACTTTCTCGTAGTAAGACATGATCCCCAATGATGGTATTTTCATCTATATAACATGGCCCAACAACTTTTGAAAAATCACCTATTCTGACACCTTTTTTTATCAAAACGGGGGGGATTATCTCTACCCTTGACGAGATTGCCGCTGTCGGATCGATGGTATTTTTGGTTATCTTTTTTAAGTAGAATTCCAGCAATGGCAATACGTGCCATGGATATTTTAAACTATACCAATAGTCCTCATATAGAAAATGTTTCACTCCCTTTGTTTTTTTTATGAGAGAGTTTAGGCTTGTTTCATACCAATCGTCTGCGCGGGTTGAGATTTCCTCAATTGTGCAGATAAGCTTTCCAAAGTCAGAAAAATAATCGACAACGAGTTTTATTATATTGGACGGGGTTTTATCAGGAGTAGGCTTTTCAATGATATTGCATACCCTGTCCCCATCAAACTGTACATATCCGCCAGGAAAATAAGAAGTCACTTCCTTAGTTAAAAAAAGAGCTTGAGGTTTTTTCTTATTGATCTCCTCAACTAGATCTGTGAAAACGTTGGGGTTAAAAAAGTCGTTCGCGTTCATGACCAACACCTCTCCCTGTATGGCATTTTTGGCACTTAGTATAGCTTCTGCTTGGCCTACGAGAGCATTGTTTTGTATAAGTATTTCTATATGCTGGCCTAACGTTTGCGTAAGCTCACGCATTTTCCCATAATTTTCCTTATTGGAAACAACGAATATTTTTTGGGCATAAGGCATCAGATCCTTAATTTGATGTAGGATGAGTTCTTGTCCCAAGAATTTCATGAAATTCTTTTCAGAAAGGGGTGAGAATCGCGTGCTGTCTCCCCCGGCAAGAATTAATAGGTTATTAATTTTCCTCATAGATTTATTTTTTTGTTATGCGTCCACCCAATTTCCTTACCTTTTCCACAAACTGCTCATATCCCCGTTCTAGTATTGAAACTCCGTTTACTACGGATTCTCCCTGCGCAATCAATGCGGCGATAGCTACTGTTGCCCCCGCACGAAGATCGGCAATATTCAAGACGCCCCCATGGAGCTTCTGCGGTCCATGGATTTGGATTGCTTGAGAATAGGTTTTTCCGTCTTCGTAGTTGAATTGATAAAAAGTATAGGGATTCGAAACAGGTACGTCAATGAAGCGAATGTGGGCTCCTAGTTTGTTCAACTCTTCCACATAACTAAACCTGTTCTCAAACATCCTCTCATGGATAACCGCTTTCCCATGAGCCTGAGTCATGAGGATTGCCCATGCAGGTTGCCAATCCGTCATGAACCCTGGATGAGGATCGGTAGTAATGGATACCGGTTTCAGATTAGATTTATAGAAAAATCTACAGGTATCGGCAGTTTTTTTCTCAAAACCCGCGCCCGCTTTCTCCATCATGTGGACAAACATGTCTATGGAATCCTTAGGGATAGGAGACAGAGTAATGTCTCCTTTAGTAGCAACTCCTAAGACAGCGTATGTCACTGCTTCATTCCTGTCGCAGATGATACGGTAGGGCGTTTTTTGCTTCAAGACTCTTGCCGGAAGAATGGTAACAGAAGTGCCATCTTTTTTAATGTTTGCTCCAGAGGAATTCAGAAACGAGATTAGGTCATCGATTTCGGGTTCAAGAGCGGCATTGTGGATGACGACTTTCGATTTTGTAAAGACCGATAATAAAATAAGGAGTTCTGTTCCTGTGTGGGAAGCTTTGAGGAATGTATAAGAACCTTGGGGAACTTCAACCATTCGCGCATCGTAATAGCCAGAGGACGAGTCATAGGTTACGTGGATTCCAAGCGATCGCATACTCTCAATGATCCGATCGATTGGTCGAGCTCCAATCCTGCACCCTCCAGGATTCGGAACTTTCGCTTGCCCGAACTTGTATAAAAGAGGGGCAAACAACATGAAAGACACCCGTATTTTCGAAGATCGAAGAAAATCAAGCGTATGGCTTTTGATCTGTTTTCCGCTTATCCTCACGCAGTTATCTCCGATAAAATCCGCTTCTCCCCCGATTTCCCTAATAAGACCCATGAGCTCCACAACATCTTCGATGCGAGGAATGTTGTGCAGTATGACCTTATCGTTAAAAAGGAGGGCTGCGATGATGGTTTTTAACGCTACGTTTTTTGCTCCTGAAAGTTTAACTTCTCCTTTTAGTGGCACTGCGCCTTGTATAACAAATGTATCTTCCATACGATGGGTTATATGACAACAACTTCCTCTTTTAATACGATAGCAAATTTCCTTTTAACTTTTTGTTTTATCAACTGTATGAGTGCGTGGAGTTCTTTTCCAGTACCACCACCTCTATGGATAATGTAGTTCGCATGGATGTTGGAAACGGAAAACTTCCCCACTGAAAACCCTTTTAACCTTGTTTTTTCTATGAGAAGCCCTGCAGAAGACGTGGGTGGGTTTTGGAAAAAACACCCATTCGAGAGGACGCCCTGCGGTTGGGTCTTTTTTCGGTACTCCAGCACGGTGTTCATCGTCCCCTTGATGATTGCAGGACTTTTTTTTGTAAGCGATAAACCGACGGATAGGATAATTTCTTTTGTATCCTGAATAGCACTGTATCCATCCGCGAATTTAAAATACTCCCCTCCAACTTTACGAATAGAACTATTCCTATCCATTATGTAGGCGTATTCCACAGCGTTGCCTATGGAATAGGGGGGGTTTGTCCATTTCGCATTCATGCATACTGCGCCTCCGACTGTACCAGGAATACCAAACAAATGCTCAATTCCTGAAAAACCCTCGTCTGCAACTTCTCGAATGAGTTTTGACAGGAGGTACCCCGAAGATACTTCCAAAAAAATGTGATTGTCCTTTTTTCTTATTCTTTTTTTTTCTTGGTATCGGTTGCAGACAATCAACCCAGAAACTCGTTGTGAAATCGTTGCGATGTTTGATCCCCCACCGATAAGAAGAAAGGGAACACCTAACTCTCGAGCAACTTTATGGGAAAGTATCAAATCTTCCTCGCTTCTTGCTTCAAAAAAAAACTGCGCCACGCTTTTTATCCCCATCGTTGTATACGTAGATAGATCAACATTTTCGCATATTCGATCTTCGCCTAACAAACTTTCAAGATTTTGAGATTGAGACATATCTTATAGTAATGGAATTATATCATTTTTTAGCTTGTAAACATCGCCCGCTCCCATAGTAAATAAAACGTCACCCTGCTTTAAAAAAGACCCTAGTTTATCCATCAATTCATCCTTTGATGCAACCGCAATGACTTTTCCTTTCGATTCAGGGGAAGATGAAATATCTGAGGATCCTATATGGAAATCGCTGACGTTTTCTCTCGCAGACGAAAATATAGGAATCACGATAGAAAGATCGGCTTTTGAGAGACTACCTGCAAAATCGTCTTTAAGGGATACGGTTCTGGAAAAAGTGTGGGGCTGAAAGACAAGAATGATTCTTCTTTTGGGAAATCGTTCCCGTGCCGCAGAAATAGTTGAAGAGATCTCGGTTGGATGGTGAGCATAATCATCAAATATGTCTATCCCATTTTTGCTAACAACCGGTTCAAATCTTCTTTTCCCGCCACGGAACTCCTGTATGGACGCGCGTATTTTATCAGGGCTGTAACCGAGGCGGAAAAGAAACGCAATCACCGAAGCGACATTTGAAATATTTTTTTGTCCGAAAAGTGACGTTAAAAATTCAAAGGAGCTTCCTTGCTTCCATTTCACTTTGAAGCTCGAATACTTCCCCGAAACGGAAGAGTTCAGAATGCGAACATCCGAATCCTTTGCAAATCCAAACGTCGTGTAGGAATTCCGAGGAATTTTTTTAGCAACTTCCATCAGAGGCTTATCATCAGAACATAAGAAGAAATGAGCACCCTTCTTCTTGCTTATGT